>JALYLB010000168.1 GCA_030774475.1 Chloroflexota bacterium
GTCGCGGTCAGCATCCTGACCAGGTCGTCGTGCAGCGGGGTCTGCTCCTGGGGCCGGGCGTTCACCATGGACCGAGATGGTAGCCGAGGCGTCGAGGGAGGCGCGTGAGCTCGCGAAGCCAGAAGGGCGCCCCGCGACCCGCCTCCTCGCCGTCCTCGCGCCGGATCATCGCCTCGCGCAGCACCCGGGCCCCCATGTACCGCAGCGGCTCCGGCGGAAAGCGTTGCATCCTGCCGCCGACGATCGCCAGCCGGGTGATCGGCTCGTCCGAGCCGATGGCCAGGGCCGCCAGGATGCGCCCCACCAGGTGCGATGGCGCGACCCCATTGCCGGAATAGCCAACGGCGTAGTGGACGCGTCCGCCGAGGCTCCCAACGCTCGGCAGGTGGGTGGCCGAGACGTCGATGGGCCCGCCCCACATGTCGGTCAACCGGACATCGGCGAGATCGGGGAAGAGCCAGCGGAAGCCGATCGCCGCCCGCCGGCCGCAGGACAGGTCGTCAGAGAACGACCGCCCAATCCGCCCGTCGTAGCCGGGGCGGCCACCGCCTGCCCCGAAGGCGATCCGGCCGTCCGCGGTGACGTGGAGGTAATGGACGCTGAAGCGCGCGTCGACGATCGACTCGCCGCCGGTCCATCCCAGCCGCTCTCGGACGAGGTCAGGGATCGGCTCGGTGCGGACCATCCAGCTGCTCCATGGCAGCACACTGCGCCGCAGCTTCGGCCAGCCAGCGGCCCAGGCGTTGATGGCGAGTACGGCCTGGCCCGCGCGGACCGCGCCATCGCCGGCCGCCGAGCGCGTCTGCAGCTCCACGGATGTCGCTCGCTGTGCCATCCCGCGCACCGCGGTCCGCTCATGGATCACGACCCCACGAGCCAGGCAGGCGGATCGGAGCGCCCGCGCCAGCCGCGCTGGCTGGACCGTGGCTCCGTCGGCCATCAGGGCGCCCCCGCGAAACCTCGGCGAGCGGCAGCGCTCGGCGACATCGGCGGCTGACAGCTCGCGATACGCCGCCGGGACGCCCAGCTCGCGAGCAGCGTCGACCGACGGACCCCACGCACCGTCGTGGAGCTGCGTGGTACTGACCATGAGCATGCCCGCCCGGCGATAGCCCACGTCGGCTCCCTCGCCCGGCGCCCATTCTCCGATCTTGCGTACGGAGGCCGCGACCTCGGTCGCGCAGGCAAGCGCTGCCTCACCGCCGTACAGCTCCCGCAACGTCGCGAGCTCGTCCCACCACCCGTTCACGAACCCGCCGTTGCGGCCGGACGGTCCCCAACCGCAGACCTGCGCCTCGAGCACGAGGACTCGCAGGCGGGGATCACGCTCGACGAGGTTCAGCGCGGTCCACAGGCCGGTGTAGCCGCCTCCCACGATCGCCACGTCGGCGTCGGTCCGGCCGGCGAGCGGCGCAGCAGGCGCAGCCGCATCCTCGTCCGCCAGCGCCTCCCGCAGCCACGGGCTCACTCCGTCGCCAGCCGGGCGGAGTGCCAGGTCGCCATCGGTCAGGAGGCCCTGCATTGCAGCGCGACTCTAGCGTGTCACAACCCTTACCCTTGACAGAATGATTCACGATGTGATAAATATCCGTCTGACTCAAATCGTTAACGGTGTTCACGTCAGACCGATGTCATCCGAAGGGGCCGGCCAGCTGGTCGACCAGATCCTCTCCGAACTCGGGCCCTTCATGGCGCATCAACGCCATAAGTGGGCGGCCCAGTGCCAGGCGTACGGGCTGTCCATGACCCATTTCCAGGTCCTCGCCATCCTGGATGCGGACGGGCCGACGCCCATGAGCAAGCTCGCCGATCAGCTCGAGGTCGGCTTCTCGAACGTGACCGGCATCGTCGGCCGGCTCGAGGAGCGTGGTGTCGTGACGCGCGTGCACGATGCCGCGGATCGCCGGATGGTCCTCGCCCAGCTGACGCAAGACGGCAAGGACATGCTCAAGCGGGTCGAAGACACCCGCCTCGCCTATATGCGGCAGCTCATCGAGACCCTGAGCGTCGACGAGCAGGCCACCGTATTCAGCGCGCTCAAGACCCTCGCCGCGGCCCACGACCGCGTCCACCCAACGCACGACCATCCCGAAAACGCACCATCTCGCGACGCCAAGGAGCTTCTTCACGCATGACCACTCGACCAATCGAGGCGACGGTAGACACCGTGCCGGATGACTCTCCCCTTCACGTCAGCTCGCGAGCGCGCTTCGAGATCCTCGGCGCCGTCCTGCTGGGCCTCTTCCTCTCCGCCCTTGACCAGACGATCGTCGGGCCGATCCTGCCCAAGATCGTCACCGAGCTCCACGGCGTCGACTACTACACGTGGGTGGTCACCGCCTACCTCCTGACCAGCACGGTCACCGTCCCGATCTACGGCAAGCTCTCCGACCTGTTCGGCCGAAAGCCGATGCTGATGATCGGGATCGGGCTCTTCCTGTTCGGTTCGGCGCTATCCGGCCTCTCGCAGACGATGTGGCAGCTGATTGCCTTCCGCGCGATCCAGGGACTCGGCGCCGGTGCGCTGTTCCCGATCAGCCTGGCGGTGATCGGCGACCTGTTCACACCTCGCGAGCGCGGCAAGTACCAGGGCCTCTTTGGTGCCGTCTTCGGCATCGCCTTCCTGGTCGGCCCCGGCCTGGGCGGGACGATCACTGATAACTTCAGCTGGCACTGGGTCTTCTACGTCAACCTGCCCATCGGGCTCATCGCCCTGGGTGTCATCGCCTGGCTGCTTCCGACCGTTCGCCGGCCGGGGGCCAGCCGCAACATCGACTACGCGGGGGTGCTCACCTTCGCCGCCGCGATCGTGCCGATCCTCATCGGCCTGACCAACGCCGAGAACGGCAATTGGGGCAGCCTTGGGGTCTGGGGCCTGCTGGTCCTGGGCGCCGTCTTCCTGGGCATCTTCATCTGGGTCGAGTCCCGGGCCAAGGAGCCGATGATTCCGCTCCACCTGTTCCGGATTCGGACCTTCTCGATCTCGATGATCGCGGTCTTCACCGCCATGTTCGGGTTCTTCGGCGCCGTCGTCTTCCTGCCGCTCTGGTTCCAGGTCGTGCAGGGCTCGAGCGCCACGGAGTCGGGCTACAAGCTGCTCCCGTTCCTGTTCGGGCTCATCCTGAGCTCGGTCATCTCCGGGCAGCTCGTCAGCCGCACCGGCCACTACAAGTGGCTCGCGGCCGGCGCCCTGGCCTTCGCCGCGGTGGGCGTGGCCCTGATGACCAACCTGCGCGCGGACACGCCCGACCTGATGCTCTGGTTCTGGATGTTCATCGCCGGCGTCGGGATCGGCCCGTCGATGGCGGTCTTCACGATCATCGTCCAGAACGCGGTGCCCTTCGAGGAGCTCGGGGCGGCGACGGCCGACCTGACCCTCTTCCGCCAGATCGGCGGGACGGTTGGCCTGACCTTCGCCTTCACCCTGTTCCGCAACTTCGCGAACGGCGACCTGTTCCGTCAGCAGTTCACGGCGGCCGGCGTTCCGGCACAGATCGTGAACAACATGCCGGCCGGCAGCGTGGCAGGTGCCAACCTGACCGAGGTCGGCGGCGCCAGCCCGATCCAGCAGATGATTGCCAGCCTGCCGGCGAACGCGCAGGCGGTCATCCAGCCGTTCGAGGCGCAGCTGACCGATGGCTTCCACCGCGCCTTCAGCATCGCGCTGGCGAACAGCATGTGGCTGGGGGTCGGCGCGCTCGTGATCGCCGTGATCAGCGTCTCGCTGCTCCACGAGCTGCCGCTGCGCCACGGGTTCGAGGCCGACGCGGCCGAGCCCGTGGAGGATGCCGAAGCCCACGGGAGCGCCCCGAAGCTGGCACCAGGCCTGGAGTAGGCCCGGCTCTCGATCACCGCAACGGGCGGGCCTCAGGGCCCGCCCGTTCTGTTGCACTAGGGGCACCTATACTCGCCATGCGCAGGATGGTGAGGGGGCAACGGAGGTGGTACCGATGGACGACGAATCCAAGTTCTACGCCCTGCTCGGCCGGGCCCTGATGGACCCCACGTACCGAGCGGAGATCCTCGACACAGGCCAGCAGGCGGCGGCACTCGAGAAGGTCGGCATCGAACCCAACGAGGCGGTGCTTGAGAAGCTGAACGAATCCATCGAGGCCATCAGCAAGCTGGCTTCTCCGGAGGGATTCGGCGAGATCGCGGCCGTCACCTAGACGATCATCCCGGAGCTCCAGCGTGCAGCTGGAGACTGAGCGTGGATCAAGAGGGCGGTGGTGGGATGAGGTCGACCGCCTGTTCGCCTCCTTGCCGTCAGCTCTCTTCCGGCAGGTCAAGCTCCTCGAGTACGAACTCGCCCTTCGATACTCGCCGACCGGCCAGTTCCGCGACGTCTTCTCCAGCCTCGATCACCTGCCGGTTCTCTCGGTTGCGACCTGGCTGCTGACTGACCTCAAGGTCCCATCCAGCGCTGCGCGAGAAGCCGCCGAAGCACACCTGTTCCTTGCGTCCTTGCTGCTGACGTTGCGTGTCCAGACCATCGAGGGCATGCGCGATCCCGGCGGGTTCGCCACGGACGACCGGATCGCACTGGTGCAATGGCTCTCTGAGCAGGCGTCCGCGGAGATCGCTCGAGTCGTTCCGAGCGATTCGACCTTCTGGGACATCCATGCAGTAATTGCCAGCGAGGACGCCGGACGCATCGC
>JALYLB010000169.1 GCA_030774475.1 Chloroflexota bacterium
GCCGCCACGGCCGACCTGGCCGTCGGCGCCGACACCCCGGCAGGCAGCTACACGGCGACGGTCACCGCCACGAACAACGACGCCAGCCCACAGTCCGCGACGTGCGACGTGCCCGTCAGCGTGGCCGCTGCTCCTCCCCCGCCTCTGCCCGAAACGCTCGATGACCTGCGGGCAATGGTCGACGCGGACGTGGCCGATGGCTCACTTGCCGCGGGGAAGGCGTTCCTGATCTACGACCGGCTCGACCGAGCCGCCGCCGACCTGGCCGCAGGACGGATGGACGGGTATGCCGCCCAGCTGGGAGCCCTCGGCAATCAGGCGGCCGGACTGGCGCCGCGCTGGATGACCTCGGCTGCGGCGGACGCGTTGCGCGAGGCGGCCACCAAGGTCGCCTCGGAGTAACTCGCCTCGGTCAGGGGTCGGCCGCGGCGCAGGCCGAGCAACGCCCGACGATCGTCATGTGCGACAGGTCGGGCTCGAAGCCGTTCGTCGCGCGGAATGCCTCGAGGATCGCCCGCGCCTCAGGGGCGCTGATCTCCCAGCGGCCGCCGCATCCATCGCAATAGAGGTGGCCATGCACCGGCTCGGCGGCGACATGGAACTCTTCCCGCCCGTCCACGCCGTGCCCATGGCGCACGAGACCCATATCCTCGAGGACGGCGAGGGTCCTGTAAACGGTGGAGGCGATGGTCGACTCATCGACTGCGCGGCAGCGCTCGATGAGCTCCGCCCCGGTGATGTGGCCGCGGGTCTGGGCGAGGGCCTCGACGACCGCGCGGCGCTGCGGCGTCCAGCGCATACCGCGCTCTCGGAATCGGTCGCGGACGGATCCCCATGGCTCGGGGAGTGATGCGGCAGGGCTCATTCGGCCGTTCAGTATAGGCAGTCAGCGGCTAACTGCAACTCCTTGCAATAACAACGGGCCGCGACTAGGATGACCGACCGATGGCGCTCCCATTCCTGCTCTATGCCCTCGCTCCGGCAGTCACCGCCGCGGCGCCGCTCGGCAGCCCGGCGCTCGACATCGGTCTACTGGTCACCGCGCTGACCCTCGGGATCCGGCATGGGATCGACTGGGACCATATCGCCGCGATCAGCGACATCACGAGCACCACGGCGGCTGCCGAAGCCGCGGAGGAGAGCCATGAGCTCGACCATGAGCGCGATGCCTCCCAAGCTCACGCGCACGGCGGAGCCGCGGAGATGGCCATGCACGGTCCCGTCCACGGACCGCCCGGGCACCACCATGACGAGCAGCCGCTCACCCGCCGCCGTGTCTTCGGAGAGGAGCAGCGGGCCATCCTGCTCGGCACCCTGTATGCGCTGGGTCACGCCCTGGTGGTTGCCGTGCTCGGCCTGGCAGCGCTCGTCTTCGGGGCGGTGCTTCCCGCCTGGGTCGACCCGATCATGGGCCGCGTTGTGGGCATCACACTCCTCATCCTTGGTGTCTGGGTCTTCTACTCGCTCTACCAGTACGCCCGACATGGCAGCGAGTTCCGCCTGCGGAGCCGATGGATGCTGGTCTTCGCCTGGTTCCGCTACGCATGGCGCTGGCTCGCCGCCCGCCTGCACGGGCATACCCACGTCGAGCCGGTCGAGATGAGCTCGTACGGAGCCCGCACCGCCTTCGGGGTCGGGATGATCCACGGCATCGGCGCGGAGACGGGGACCCAGGTCCTGTTCATCGCCGCCATTGGCACTGCGGCGGGCGCGGGCCTGGGGATCCCGATGCTCTTCGCCTTCATCATCGGACTGCTGATCTCGAACACGGCGATCGTGGTCATCACCGCGACCGGGTTCGTCGCCAGCCAGTTGCGGCAGCGGATCTATGTCGGAATCGGGATCGTCGCGGGCGCATTCAGCCTGGTGGTCGGCGCCATCTTCCTGCTCCAGGCGGAAGACATCCTGCCCGACCTGACCCACCTGTTCGGGGCCATCGGCCTGTAGCGCCCGACCCCTACCATCTGCCCGTGAGCGGACTCCAGTGGCTCACGTTCGTCCACGTGGCGGCGCGTTTGCGTTCGTCCTGGCGCACGGTGCATCGGCGATGGTCGCCGTACGCCATAGCGCAAGCATTGCGTGCACGAGATCCTGAGGGAGCCGTCAGGCGTTCGCCTCGACCGGTTCGGGAGTGCGGATCTGGAGCTCGCCTCCCGTCTCAAGCAGTGTCTTGAGCCCCGACAGGATCATCGGCCAGCCACCCTTGGTCTGGTTGAACGTCGCAGTCTCCTCGGTGAACCCGTCGTGGGTGACCGCCAGGCGGCAGGTCTCGCCCATGGGCGTGATCTCCCAGGTCACCCGGGTGGGCGGGTCGTTGACTTCGGGGTCCCACTTGACCGCGAAGGTGTGGACGAGCTTGCGGGGTGGATCGGCCTCGACGACTTCTCCCTCGATGTCGAGGCGCCCGCCCTCCGCCTGCCGGTAGATGAGTGGTGAGCCCGGCCGGAAATCGGACTCGACGACCGACCCGAAGTAGTAGCGCTTGACGAGCGCTGGGTCGGTGATCGCCTGCCAGAGGCGCTCGGGCGTGGTCTGGATGTAGATCTGGTAGACGTGCATGAGGTTCGACATCGGTCCCTCCAGGCGGTGCTTGAGGTCGACCATGCCACCCACCCACGGCTCGGCGTACTTGCTGATCCATCGGTCGTGGATGAGGCGGATGGGGACCGGGTTGAGGAAATGCAGCTTTCGACGGCCCGCGCGGCGGGTGGCAACGAGGTTCGCCGCCTCCAGCACGCGCAGGTGCTTCATGACGCCGAAGCGGGTCATCCCCGGCAGCGCCGCCTCGAGCTCTTCCAGCGCCTGGCCGTCGCGCTCGAAGAGCCGATCGAGGAGGATCCGCCGATTGGCGTCGGCCAACGCCCTGAAGGCCGCCTCGTCATCCATGCCGACGACTATACGTGACCGTGTGGTCACATGTCAATCGGTCGTATCCGGCATCCATCCCGGCTGATGTGACATTGGCGTCACGTAACTTCCGAGGAGGCGTTGACCAGCCGACGGTTGTGACGCGTCGCGCACATTCGACGCGCGAGAGGCATGGACAAGAGCATTCCTTGGAAGTTACGTGACAGCGGGCGCACGCCGATGAGGGCACGGCAGCAGGATGACGACCCGTGGGCCATCACCAATCTCAAGAGAAATGCCTGGCCGATGCCTGCCACACTTGACGCAGCTTCGCCGGGCGGCGCAGGCTCTCGATGCGTTGGCGCGTGCCCCCGACGACGCACAAGGCCATTCCCGGAGTGAGGGAAGACTAGGTGCGCGTACGGCGTCTGCTACTGCTGCCAGGCCTCGCGCTCCTCGCCGGCACGCTGCTGGCGGGTCGGATGGGTGTCTCCCCGGCCAATGCTGGCGGGGGCTTGCCCACCTGCCACTACCTCGACATCGTGACCGCCTATCACGCGCCGGCCGACTGGCAGCGCACCCTGGTCGATACGACCTTCATGGTGCCGAAGAGCTACGCGCCGCGTGACCTCGTACCGGTCTCGCGGGCCGGCATCGCTGGCGGCAGCCTGGTCCGCGCCCTCGTGGTTCCCGATCTCGAGGCGCTCGCCACAGCAGCTCGAGCTGCCGGTACCCCCATCGCGGTGCAGTCGGGATATCGGTCATACGCCTACCAGGTCTCGACCTTCCAGGGCTGGGTCGATCGCCTCGGCTACAAGGGTGCGCTCGAGGGCAGTGCTCGCGCAGGCCACTCGGAACACCAGCTGGGCGTGGCGATCGACGTGATGGCGGAAGCCGGTGGCGCGCCGTGGGACGCGAGGGACTGGGCGACGACGCCGGCGGGGGCGTGGATGAAGGCCAACGCCTGGAAGTTCGGGTTCGTGATGAGCTACCCGAAGTCGGCGAACCGGCAGACCACCTGCTACGCGTACGAGCCGTGGCATTACCGCTACGTCGGGCGCGCGATGGCGGCTGCCATTCACGATGCGAATGTCACATTGCGCGAATACCTCTGGTACCAGCTCCGCAACGACGTCATGGCCAGCCTGATCAACCCAGGCCCGGCATCACCGTCCGGCCCAGCCATCGTTGTCATCCCACATGCGGCCAGGCTCGACCCGGCCGCCGTGCCGGGCCCAATGCCGCAGGTCACCCGCACGCCCGCGCCCCGCATCACGGCCACCACGACGACCAGTCCTGGTCAGCCGCCCAAAGAGCCGATTTCGCCTGCGGGAGCGAGCCTGGCGGTCGCCCTCGGCCTGGCAGTGCTGGTGGCAGTCGAGCAGCTCGACCGGATCATCAAGCGGCGCCTTCGGAGGATCAGGCCCCGGCCCGTGCGCCGCCGTGGACCTTGGCAACAGGCACGAAGGTCGTCATCCGTCCCCACGTCGTGACCACGCGGGCTGGTTGTCAGGCGCGCTGGACCTGCTCGGCCTCCTGCCCCTCAACCGGTCGGTCGCAGGTCGGGCAGTACCAGCGGGCCTCGACGGGCGTGCCGCAGACCGCGTGACGCAGCGGCTCGGCGTCGCGAGCCACGCGTGACCCCCAGTCCGCGAGCAGGCGCAGCGCCCCGGCCAGCTCCTGCCCCTCCGCCGACAGCTCGTAGACGAAGCGAGGGGGCCGCTGCGAGTACGGCTGTGCGCGGACGACGCGCTCCGACTCCAGGCGCTTCAGGCGGTCGGAGAGGATGTTCGGGGCGATTCCGACGACCTGCGCCTGGAGCTCGTTGAAGCGGCGCGGCCCGGGAAGGAGCGCCTCGACGACGAGCAGGCTCCACCGGTCCCCCACCCGCTCGAGCGCGGCAGCCAGGGGGGAGTCATCGGCGGCCATGCGCGGATCGTACGTCATCGGTCTGTTGCCCCTTGCGTTCCACCGGAGATGCTTGTAACTTGCAGATTACTAGTTACACGCAACCAGCAACAGCAGCGGAGATGACAAGACCGATGAGTACGCTCGATGAGCTTGGCGCGGCGATCGCGAAGGTCGCAGCTGGGGCGAACGGGTCGACGGTAGGGGTGGGCAACCGATGGCGAGGCGGATCCGGGATCGTCCTCGACGGCGGGAAGGTCCTGACCAACGCCCACAACCTGCACGGTGACGAGGTGCACGTCTATTTCGCGGACGGCCGCGAAGCCGATGGCAAGGTCCTGGGCGTCGATGGTGACGGCGACCTGGCGGTGATCGGCGTCGACACCGGCGACACCAAGCCATTCGCCTGGGGTGATGGCGCGGCGCTGGGGATTGGTGCCCCGGTCATCGCCATCGGCAATCCATCCGGCCAGGGGCTGCGGGTGACCGCTGGCTTCGTGTCTGGGATCGGGAGGTCCTTCAGAGGCCCGCGCGGGCGCCGCGTGGCCGGGGCGGTCGAGCACACCGCGCCGCTCATGCCCGGTTCGTCGGGCGGTCCCATCGTCGACGGGGACGGCAAGCTGCTGGGAATCAACACCAATCGACTGGGGAGCGGCTTCTACCAGGCAATCGCCGCCGACGCCGCACTGAAGGCGCGCGTCGAGTCGCTGGGCCGCGGCGAGGAGCCGCGACGTCGACGGCTGGGTGTGGGCCTCGCACCATCCCACGTCGCGCGCCAGCTGCGCCGTGCGGTGGGGCTGACTGAGCGCGATGGCCTGCTCGTCCGCGAAGTCGAGGACGACTCGCCGGCGGCAAAGGCGGGCATCGCCGAGGGTGACCTGATCGTCGAGGCCGGCGGCAAGGCCGTCGAGAGTGCCGACGATCTGTTCGACGCACTCGCGGCGTGGACCGAGGGGACCCTCGCGGTCAAGATCCTGAGGGGCTCGGAGGAGCGATCGGTTAACGTTTCGGAGTGACCCAAGAGGAGCTCCCCTGCTCCCATCTGGATTCGCTTCGCAATGTGACACCCAGCGCCGACGGTTGCGAGGATTGCCTCAAGATCGGCGGCAGCTGGGTGCACCTTCGCCTCTGTCGTGCCTGCGGACACGTCGGCTGCTGCGACCAGTCGCCGAACCGGCACGCGAGCAAGCACTTCCAGGCTGAAGGGCATCCGATCATCCAGTCCTTCGAGAAGGACGAGGATTGGATCTGGTGCTACATCGACGAGGTCTACCTGGAGCCGTCCTGAGCGCCCGATCGGCCGCCGCGGCTGACGCGGTGCTAGCGGGTTTCGTCGGGCGGAATATCAAAGCCCGCAGCCATTCGACACGACACACACCGCATGGGGCGCGAACGAGCGTTCCGCGCGGCGGCACGTTTCGCAGCCAATAACGCACACCGCCGACGCTGACCGTCGGATATTCCGTACCACGAGAACGCGCTATCGGTACCGTGGCGAGGTGAGCGGCGGAGACGAACGCGATGCCGTCGTGGTGGGCTCCGGGCCGAACGGGCTCGCGGCGGCGATCGCTATGGCCCGAGCGGGACGCTCTGTCACCGTGTTCGAGGCCAACGAGACGATTGGCGGAGGCGCGCGCTCGGCCGAGCTGACGCTCCCCGGCTATATCCACGACCTGTGCAGCGCGGTCCATCCCCTCGGTCGCGCATCCCCGTTCTTCGCCGCGCTGCCGCTGGCGGAGCACGGCCTCGAGTGGATCGAGCCACCCATCGCCGTCGGCCACCCACTCGACGACGGCAGCGCGGTGCTCGTCCGCCGCGACCTCGAGGAGACCGCCGAGGGGCTCGGCGGGGACGGCAGGGCGTACGCGCGGCTCATCGGTCCGCTGACCCGCGACTGGGAGCTCATCACCCGGGAGCTGCTGGGACCCCTCCGGTTCAGCGCGCCCTTCCGACATCCCGTCGCCATTCCTCGATTCGGGATGCTCGCCCTCCAGCCGGCGACCTGGCTCGCGCGCCGCTTCAGGACCCCCCAGGCCCGGGCACTGATGGCCGGGGTCGCGGCCCACTCCATGCTTCCCATCGAGCGGCCGGTGACCGGCGCCTTCGCGATCCTTCTGCTCGCGAGCGCGCACGCCGTGGGCTGGCCAATCCCGCGAGGCGGCTCGCAGCGCATCGCCGATGCGCTGGCCGCCCATCTCACCCAAGACCTGGGGGGCGAGATCGTCGCCGGGCGTCGGATCGGGAGTATCGGCGAGCTGCCACGCCATCGGGCTGCGCTCTTCGACGTCACCCCGCGGCAGCTGCTGGCGATCGCGGGCAAGCGACTGCGTGGCGCCTACGCCTGGCAGCTGCGCCGATATCGATACGGTCCGGGCACCTTCAAGCTCGACCTCGCGATCGAGGGACCGATCCCCTGGCGGAACCGGGCACTCCACGAGGCCGGCACCGTGCACCTGGGCGGCACGGCCGACGAGATCGCCGCGGATCAGCGCACCGTGGCCCGCGGGCGAATCAGTCGGCGACCGTTCGTGATCCTTGCCCAGCCGTCGCGCTTCGACCCGTCCCGAGCGCCCGCCGGGCACCACACGGTATGGGCCTACTGCCACCTCCCCAACGGCTCCACCGCCGACATGACCGACGCGATCCTCGCGCAGGTCGAGCGATTCGCGCCCGGGTTCCGCGAGCGCGTGCTGGCCCTCCACGCCATGGGGCCCGCGGCGATCGAGGCCCGCAACGCGAATCACGTTGGCGGCGACATCAATGGCGGCATCCAGGATCTTTGGCAGCTGTTCACTCGCCCGGCGTGGCGACTCGACCCGTACACGACCCCCGACCCACGCCTCTTCCTGTGCTCGTCGTCGACCCCGCCGGGGGGTGGGGTCCATGGGCTGTGCGGTGCATACGCCGCCGCGTCGGCCCTGCGTCGCGTCCTGCGCTAGACCACGGCTGACGTCGCCGTCCGCCCCTCAGACCGTGACTTGCGGCCCCCACCAGACCGAGGCAGCGATGATCACGTAGAGGCCGATGAGGGCCACTCCCTCCAGCCACGTGCTCCGCCCATCAACCGTGATCAGGGCTGAGAGCAGCGCCGTGAGCGCCAACGCACCGATGAGCAGCGGCTGCACGACGAGGGTCATTGGCGAGGGACCGATCACCAGGCTGAGCAGCACGAGGACGGGGACGAGGGCGAGTGCGACCTGCAGGCTGCTGTTGAGGATGAGGCTCACCGAAAGATCCGAGCGGTTGCGGAGCGCCATCTGGATTCCGACCACGTTCTCCACCGCGTTCCCGGCAATGGCCACGATCACCAGGCCCACGAACTCCTGGGAGAGGCCCAGGGAGGACATCGCGGGACGCAGGGACTCGACGAACCAGTCGCTGACCAGCGCTGCACCAAGCCCGGCAATGGCGAGCAGCCCGATCGCCAGCCAGAGCGGCCAGCCCGGCCGCCGCTCGTTGCCTTCCGAGCTGGCACCCGGGCCGCCGCCAACCGAGAAGGGGATCGAGGCGGCAAAGACGGCGAGCAGCACCAGCGCCGCGATGATGGAGAGCTCCGAGGCGTGCCCGGCGTCCGGGGCCCCGGGTGCCGTGGCGAGCGTCGGGATGGCGATGGCCGCGGTCGCCAGCAACAGGAGGACGGCGATCATCCGGGGCGTCTCCGAGGCGAATGCCTGGGTCCCATGACGCAGGCCGCCGAGCAGGAAGGCGAGGCCCAGGACCAGGAGCGAGTTGGCCAGGATCGAGCCGATCAGCGCCGTCTGGACCACGGTCACCAGCCCTGCCTGGAGCGCGAAGATACTGATGAACAGCTCGGGAAGGTTGCCGAGCGCCGACTGCAGGACGCCAGTCGCACCCGGTCCGAGCCGGCTGCCCAGCTCATCCGTGCCTTCACCGACGAGGGCGGCCAGCGCGGCCAGGGCCACCGCGGAGCCGATGAAGGTGGGCACGCCCTCCTGCCCGGCGAGGCGCAGGACCAGGGTCGCGAGCGTGGCGATCAGCGCCACCACGGCAAGGACGACGACCGTGCGGCCGAGGGTCCGGATCAGGTTCATGGGCGCGGAGCTAGCGTAGCCGACCGGGACTAGACTCCAGCGCGTGATCACGTCCGTGCGGGTGATCGGCCGCGGCCGGGCAGGTCGCGCCATCGCCGCCCGGCTGAAGGAACGTGGCCTGGCGGTGAGCGTGGGGCGAGACCCGGCCGCGGCCGCGAGCGCCGATCTCGTCCTCCTCTGCGTCCCCGACGCGGCGATCGCCGAAGTGGCTGGCGCGGTGCCTGTGGGCCCCTGGATCGCCCACGTCTCGGGGGCCACGACCCTGGCAGCCCTGGATCCGCACAGGCAGCGCTTCAGCGTGCACCCGCTGCAGACGTTCACCATCGAGCGCGGGGCGGAGCAGCTCGACGGAGCCTGGGCGGCCGTCACCGCAGAGTCCAACGGGGCGAGCGACGCCGCGCGGTGGCTGGCCGAGACGCTCGGCCTGCGCCCGTTCCCCCTGGCGGACGAGGATCGGCCCCTCTACCACGCCGCGGCGACCATCGCCGGCAACTACCTCGTGACCCTGTATCGGACCGCGGCCGCGCTCTTCGATCAGGTTGGTGCTCCACCCGAGGGGCTCGTTCCGCTCATGGAGCGCACCATCGAGAACGGCTTCGCGCTGACCGGACCGATCGCCCGCGGCGATTGGACGACGGTCGAGGCCCATCTGCGAGCCCTCGAGGCGCGCGCGCCGGAGGTGGTTCCACTGTATCGGGCACTCGCAGAGGCCACCCGTCCATGAGCGCCATCGGCCAGGCCGTATGAAGCTCGTCCGGACCATCGCCGCCGTCCGGGATGAGCTGTCCTCGCCCCGCGACCGCCAGCTGCGCATCGGCCTCGTGCCGACCATGGGCGCCTTCCACGAGGGGCACCTGGCTCTTATTCGCGCCAGCGTCGCGGACTGCGACGTCACGGTCGTGAGCCTCTTCGTCAACCCCACCCAGTTCGGCGCCAGTGAGGACCTGGCGCGCTACCCCCGCGACGAAGAGCGGGACCTGGGGCTGGCGGAGGCGGAAGGGGTCGACCTGGTCTTCGCGCCATCGGTCAAGGAGGTCTATCCCGCAGGCTTCGACACCGCTGTCGATGTCGGCGAGCTCGCCACGGTGCTCGAAGGGGCCGTCCGGCCCGGGCATTTCCGGGGCGTGGCGACCGTGTGCACCAAGCTGTTCCACATCGCCTGGCCGTCGGCGGCCTACTTCGGACGCAAGGACGCGCAGCAGGTGGCAGTGATCAAGACCCTGGTCCGCGACCTCGACCTGCCGCTCGAGATCAGGGTGATCCCAACGGTGCGCGATGCCGACGGCCTGGCGCTCTCGAGTCGTAACGCGTACCTGTCCGCCGATGAGCGCCGCCAAGCCCTGGCGCTCCCGCGAGCCCTGCAGACTGGCCTGGACGCCTGTCGAGCCGGAGGCGGAGCCGATGGCGCCCTGAGTGCGGCTCGCCAGATGCTGGGGGCCACGGAGGGGATCAGCGTCGATTATGTTGCCGTCGCCGACCTCGACGGCCCAACCCTGGCAGCGGCGATCCGTGTCGGCTCGACACGTCTGATAGACAATGTGCTCCTGGAGGAAGAGCCGAGATGAGCAGCGAACCCCACGACCCGGCCCGCCCGCTGGGCAACGCGCCGATCACCCTGCCGGAGCTGATCGAGAAGAAGCAGCGCGGCGAGAAGCTCGTCATGGTCACCGCCTACGACGCGCCCAGTGCTCGGCTCGCCGACCAGGCGGGCATCGACATCGTCTTCGTCGGGGACTCGGCCGCGAACAACGTGCTCGGATATGACGGGACGACGTCCATCAGCATGGACGAGATGGTGGTCCTCGCCCGCGCCGCGCGCCGCACCACCCAGCGGGCCTTCTTCCTGGTGGACATGCCACTCGGCTCGTTCCAGGTGTCGGACGAGGACGCCGTGCGCAACGCGGTACGCCTCGTCAAGGAGGCGGGAGCCGATGGCGTCAAGCTCGAGGGCGGCGGCGCGTCCGCCGCCCGGGCCCGTGCCATCGTGTCGGCCGGCATCCCGGTGATGGGCCACATCGGCCTGACCCCGCAATCGGCCACGATGCTCGGCGGCCACAAGGCCCAGGGCAGGACCGCCGCCAAGGCCCGCCAGCTGTACGCCGACGCCCACGCCCTCCAGGCCGCCGGCTGCTTCGCGATCGTCCTCGAAGCGGTCCCCTCGCGGGTCTCGGAGCGGATCACCCAGAGCCTCCGGATCCCCACGATCGGCATCGGAGCCGGGCCGGGCTGCGACGGCCAGGTGCTCGTCTGGCACGACCTGCTGGGGATCAACGAGGGTCCGATGCCTCGCTTCGTGAAGCAGTACGCGCACCTCGCCGAGGAGGTCCGCACCGCGCTCGAGAGATACGCTGCCGAGGTGCGCAGCGGCGCCTTCCCGACCGAGGAGCAGGGGTACCGGATCCCGGCCGAGGAGCTTCGCCTGTTCGAGTCGGAGCTCGAATCAGGGGTCGCGGCAGGCGACCCTTCGGGGGACTGGTTCTAGCCCTCCTCAGGCGGCTCCCTTGAAGGCCATGATCCTGGCGTAGGACTCGTCGATGCGCGCCTCGCTGAGCGTGCCAGCCCGCACGAGCCCCTCGATGATGTCGATGGTGGTGGTGACGATCCCCGGCTGGTAGACCTGCTGCTGGGCGATGGTCAGCACGTCGATTCCGGCCTGGATCGCGAGCCGCAGCGCATCCGCGTATCCATAGGCCTTGCGGATGGCCCCCATCTGCATGTCATCCGAGAGGACCAGGCCGTCCCAGCCAAGCTGCTGGCGGAGGATTCCGGTGATCGTCGGCTGCGACAAGGTTGCCGGATGGGCCGGGTCAAGGGTGGCGTTGAAGACGTGGGCGGTGAGGACCGCATCCGCCTTGCCGTCGCCGATGATGTTGGCAAACGGCGTGAGTTCCTTCCGCGACCAGGTACTCGTGACGTCGACCACGCCCAGGTGAGTATCGCCGGTCGAGCTCCCATGTCCCGGGAAGTGCTTGAGCGTCGTCTTCACCGCGACCGCCTGGTGGCCGGCGATGAACGCCTCCGCCTGGGCGGTGACGAGCGCCGGCTCGGCCGAAAACGAGCGGCCGAGGGCGCCAATGATCGGGTTGTCGGGGTTGACGTTGAGGTCCACCACCGGCGCCAGGTTCAGGGTGACACCCACCGACTTGAGCGTCCGGGCGATCTTGCGCCCGGCGGCCTCGGTGAAGGTCGGGTCGTTGCGCGCTCCAAGCTGCGCGGCGGAATAGGTCGGCGGGAATCCGTGGCGCTCATCGAGTCGCGCAACGGCGCCGCCCTCTTCATCGATTGCCACCAGGAGCGGGGTGCGCGCCAGCGCCTGCAGCCCGCTGATCAGCGCGGTGAGCTGCGACGGCGAGCTGATGTTCCGCACCGAGCTGTGGGTGGGCTGGTCGGTGTCGAAGAGCAGGATGCCGCCCAGGTTCAGATCGCGGATGTCGTTGACGACCTCGCTCGCCTGCGCCACCGTCAGGCCGCGGAACCCCACCAGGAGCATCTGGCCGATGCGGTCTCGCAGGCTCGGCGCCGGCGTGGGAGAGGGGGTCGGCGGCGAGCTGGGGGTCGGGCTCGGGGTGGCTGATGGCGACGAGATCCCCGGCGTGGGGCTGCTCGACCGGCCGACGCCACAGGCGGCGAGGACGAGGGCCGCGAGGCCGCCGCCGACGCTCGACAGGAAGCGGCGGCGGCTGATCTGCGCCGTGTCGTGTGTCATGTTGCCCAAGCGTATCGGTCCGAGCGCCGATGCGCTCCGGGTGCTCTAATCTGGGCCACCATGAGCGGACGCATCGAGGAACCGGCCAGCCGCACCAGCGAGCTCGCTGAGCCGCCGCATGCATCCGGTCGCCTGAGCCAGGTGCTGGCCGCCCGGGGAGAGCACGCCAGCGCCGAAGAGCGCGAGGCGCCGATGGTGATCGAGCACCGCGAGGCGCTGATCTACACCCTGGGCAAGGCGGCCGAGCTCGAGCACCTGGTGATGTGCCAGTACCTCTTCGCCGCATTCTCGCTGAAGCTCAACGAGCGCGAGGGGCTCTCGGCCGAGGGTCTCGAGGCGGCGAAGCGTTGGCGCCACACCCTGCTCGAGATCGCGGAGCAGGAGATGCTCCACCTGGCGCTCGTCGAGAACCTGCTCACCGCAGTGGGCGCCGCTCCTCGACTGGCGCGGCCCAACTTCCCGCTCCCGGTCCGCAGCTACCCGGCCGGGATCCAGATGGTCCTCCTGCCCTTCAGCGAGACCGCCCTCCGCCATTTCGCGTATCTCGAGCGGCCGGAGGGCGTCGAGATGGCGGATGCCGAGGGTTTCGCCGCCCTCGAGAAAGCGGCGCCGCTGCCCCGAGCCGACGAGGACGAGATCGGGCCGCATCTCCAGGACTTCGACACGGTCGGCCACCTCTACCGCTCGATCGAGGCCGGCCTCGCCAACCTGGCGGGCCGGATCGGGGAGGAGCGGCTGTTCATCGGCCCGCCCGCCGCGCAGGCAACGGAGACCCACTTCCGCTGGAAGG
The DNA here is from genome assembly GCA_030774475.1 of Chloroflexota bacterium. Lineage (GTDB taxonomy): Bacteria > Chloroflexota > Limnocylindria > QHBO01 > QHBO01 > CF-82. Next base: position 13,304 of record JALYLB010000169.1, read on the forward strand.
AGCTCGTCGCGGTCACCAATCTGGCATCGGCTCGCGCGGCCCTGGAGATCATCGTCGAGCAAGGCGAGGGTGCCCGCGGGGACTGGCGCGACGCCCACTTCGGGCGGCTCATCGCGATCCTCGACGAGTACGTCGCGGCCCGCGGGGCGGATCCGGCCTTCGAGCCCACTCGCCCGGTCGTTGCGGCCTGGGTCCGCCAGCCCGAGGTCGAGGCGCACGTCCCGATCATCACCGAGCCGTTCACGGTGCGCCTGATGGACCTGCTCAACGCCGTCGTCGAGGTCCTGCTCCAGATGCTGTCGCGCTACTTCGCCCATACCGACGAAACCGAGGAGCAGCTCGGCGTCCTGGCCGATCTGTCCGTTGGCCTCATGTACGAGGGGGTCAAGCCGCTTGGCGGGATGGTCACCCGGCTCCCCATCGGCCCCGATTACCCCGGGCTCACGGCGGGTCCCGCCTTCGAGCTGTTCTACGCGGTCGACTACCTGCTCCCCCACCGTGAGGCGGCCTGGCTGCTGATGGAGGAGCGGCTGCGGGATGTGGCGGAGCTGGCGACGCGCTGCCGCGACGCCTGCATCCCCGAGTTCATGGTTCCGCTCAGCAAGGTCACCAACGCTCTGCGATCCCACGCCGACCGGCTTGCCGCCGCCCGCTGAGGTCGGTCACGCCGCGCGCTCGAGGAAGTCTCCTCACTCCGCGTCCGTCTCTCAGGACGTGTGCGGACGATTCAACGGCAGTCCGGTCTCACCGACGAAGACCTTCAGCACGTTCCACTTGGCCGGGCTCTCCGCGGGCTGGATGTCCGCGTTGGTCACCAGCAGCGAGTCTCCCATCCAGGCCAGCCCCCACGGTGAGTCGAAGAGCGGGCTCGAGATGCGGGCGATCTCGTTGCCAGCAGGATCGAGCTCGGCGATCTGGTTCGGGCCGAGCAGTCCCACGTAGAGGTTGCCGGCCTTCGAGAAGGTGAGGCCGCTCGCCTGGGGCAGTGGCTGATTCGGTTCGACGGGGAACAGGTGGACGAGCTCCAGCTGGTCAACGGTCGGGTGGTCGACGAGCGGCAGGCGATAGACGGCAGCCGCCAGGGGATACGCAGCCGACACCGTGATCGTGAAATAGAACCACTTGCCGGTGGGATCGATCCGGCCACCGAGCGGTCCACCGGCGATCCCGAACCAGCCCGCGATCGCGTCGTCGGTGAACCAGACCGAGGCCTGGCCGTCCGGGCTGACGCGCCAGATGCGGGGCTTGTCATCGGTCATGTACAGGTTGCCCGCCGGATCGAAGACCAGGTCGTTCCACATGGTCGTCATCCAGCCTCCCGAGAAGCCGGGCGGGGGCGTTGAGAAGACCTGGGGCGCGCCCGCGTTGGGGGCAAGGCCGATCTTGAGGATGCGGCCGTTCATGTCAGCGACGTACGCGCTGTGGGTTGGGGTCGAGTTGCCATCGAGCGCGACCCCCCAAAGGCCCATCGTCGCGTCCGGCATGGTCGTGATGCTGCTCGTGCTGAGGAGCTTGCCGCCAAAGTTGTATGCGTAGAACCGCTCGCCGTCGGAGTTCGCCTGGTTGGCGAAGAAGTCGCCCCGGCTCGTCGAGATGTAGACCCGGTTCGTGTCGACCGCAACCCCGAACGGGTGGCCCGGATACGGCACGGTGGCGAAGATCGAGGTGTCACCAAAGGCCTGATGCGCCGATGCCTGCGCGACGAGCGCAGGCGACGCCATCGGCGCCAGTGACAGGACGGCCGCGAGCGCCATCAGCCGAGCTGACGCGAGAACGCGCGTGTTCGGTGACCCGACGCGCTCCGCACGCGGGCCGCCTCCAAGATTCATGCTGCTGGTCATTCCCGTCGTCTCCTGGCCCGAGGGCAATCGCGTGCGGTTCACACGACCGCATCCGAAGAGACGACGAGCAGGGTCGCGGGGGATCGACAACTTCGGCAGATCCCGCGTTCCCGCTGCGCGGCCGCGGGCCTAAAACCTTCGGTTGCGATACGACCCGCCCTAATATCTGGAAGGGCTCCGTCGGCGGCCGCCAGGTCCGCTGACCAGCACGGCCTCACGTTCACGAGGTGGATCCATGCTCCCGATGGAGAGCACCCGAGGCTACCGTCTGCAGCATCGCCACGAAGACGGAAGCGTGCATTCAATGCAGCCCGAGCACCGCGACCCAGCGGAGCACGATCCAGAGCGATCCTGGGAGCAGGGACAAATCTTCCGGTGCGAGAGCTGCGACGAAAAGATCGAGGTCATCCCCAACGAGGAGAGCTGAGGCGCGAATTACCCCTCGGTGACTTCGAGTCCAAGCCTTGTGCTCTAGAACTCCCTGGCCTTCGCGATGTCCTTCGACGAGAACCCCGAGAAGGCCTGGCTATCGCGAAACATGCGGCTTCTCCATCGCTGCGGATCACTGTCACTTAACACTCATTTCGTGGTACAACCCGTTGGCGCGGCGGCCAATGGCGTGTGCTGCCGGCCCGCAAATGTTCAGTTGCCACTTGACAGGCAGGTCCGCGTTGGCGCGATGATCTCGCGCACGCGGGCGAACTTCCGGCAATTTGCTGTCGCGCTGGACTCCGGGACGCCCACCATTTAGACACGCCCCCAAGGAGAGACATCTGTGAAGAAACGCGCGGGACTTCTGGTTGCCCTTGTCACGACGGCGATGGTGACCGCCGCCTGCAGCAGCAACAATTCTGGTTCGTCGACGGGTGCATCAACCGCCGCGTCCGCCGCGGCATCGAGCAGCATCAGCGTCACATCGTTCGACGCGACCTTCTCGGCGATGGCGCAGCTGAAGAGCGTGACCTCGGCGGGATCGGGCCTCGTGGGCGTGATCCTTCCCGACACCACGTCATCCGCCCGCTATACCAGCTATGACCTCCCGTACCTCACCAAGGCCTTTGACGAAGCCGGGTACGCCAAGAGCGATTACAAGATCGAGAACGCAGCCGGCACGACCACGACCCAGCTGGCGATCGCTCAAGCGGACATCACCGCCGGTGCAAAGGTGCTTCTTGTGGACCCGATCGACAGCACCACGGGCAAACAGATCCAGGCGGCCGCCGCTGCCGCTGGCGTGACGATGATCAGCTACGACCGCGCCACCTTCCAGGGCGCGAAGACCTATTACGTCAGCTTTGATAACGTCCAGGTCGGCGAGCTCATCGGGAAGGGCTTCCTGCAGTGCGTGAAGGACTGGAACGTCACCAGCCCCAAGGTCTTCACGGTTGACGGCGGCCAGGACACCGATCCCAACGCCATCGACTTCGCCAAGGGCTACAACGACGCAATCTGGGGCCAGAAGGTGGCCCAGGTGGCCAAGGGCGCCACGAACAGCAGCGGCATGACGCTCGTGGGCGAGCAGCTCGCCCCCGGCTGGAACAACGCGCAGGGCGGCACTCTCTTCCAGCAGGCCTTCACGGCTAACAAGGACATCAACGCAACGGTTGAAGCCAACGACGGCCTCGCCGCTGCCGTGATCACCGCCCTGAAGGCGGCCGGCGTCCCAGCCAAGAAGATCCCGACGACCGGGCAGGACGCCACGCTCCAGGGGATGCAGTACGTCCTCGAGGGCTGGCAGTGCGGATCGGTCTACAAGGCGGTCTACATCGAGGCGCAGGCAGCCGTTGCGCTTGCCACCTTCATCCGCGCGGGCCAGACCCCGCCGAGTGGCCTGGTGAACGGAACGACCACCGATCCGACGAACGCCTCGGTGACCGAGCCGGCGGTTCTCCTGACCCCGAACTGGGTCAATGCTGCCAACATGGAGGCGACGGTCATCAAGGACAAGTTCATCTCCGCGACGGACCTCTGCGCTGCAGTTGGTGCCGCGGTCTGTGCGTCGGCCGGGATCCAGTAGGGTCAACGTCTGGGCCAACGTCGGAATCGCGCTCACCAGGTAGGTCTGAGCGCTCGCGTTACCGCCGTGTCGCACCCACCAGGTGTGCGGCACGGCCATTCAACCGCACCTGCGCGGCGTGCGGGTGTGATCATGACGCCCGGGTTGCCCAGTTCCGACAGACGGTAGGGTGGGTGAGATGGCTGAGCAGAACACGTCAATCGGCGAGTCTTCTCCAGCGAAACCTGAGGCGGCCCCTGCGGCCGGCGCGGAGCCTCTCCTTCGGCTGCGCGGCATCAGCAAGCGCTTCGGCGCGGTCCAGGCACTGTACGGGGTCGACCTCGATCTCCCGGCGGGGCAGGTGACGGCCCTCTGCGGCGACAACGGCGCCGGCAAATCGGTGCTGACCAAGTGCATCGCGGGGATCCATCAGGCCGACGAGGGCGAGATGTTCTGGGAGGGCCGGCTCGTCCACATCCGCACGCCGAACGATTCCGCCGCCCTCGGCATCGAGACTGTCTACCAGGACCTGGCCCTCGCGGACAACCTGGACATCGTGCAGAACATGTTCCTCGGCCGCGAGCGCTTGCGCGCCGCCCTGCTCGACGAGGACACCATGGAGCGCGCCGCGGCGGAGACGCTGGCCGGCCTCCACGTCACGACGGTGCGGTCGATCCGCCAGCCCGTCGCCACGCTGTCCGGTGGCCAGCGGCAGGCCGTGGCGGTCGCCAAGGCCGTCATGTGGAATTCCAAGCTCGTCATGCTCGACGAGCCGACGGCGGCGCTCGGGGTTGCGCAGACGAGGATGGTCCTCGACCTGATCAAGCGCCTCAAGGACCACGGCCTGGCGGTCATGGTCATCTCCCACAACCTCAACGACGTATTCGAGGTGGCCGACCGAGTCGCCGTCCTCCGGCTCGGCCGGATGGTGGCCCAGGACTGGCTCTCGTCCTTCGACCGACAGAGCGTGGTGGACTACATGACGACCGGCGAGTCGGGCCGCGACGTGGTGGCATCGAGCACCAGCCAGGGAAAGAACTGAGGCATGGCCAGCTCTGACCTCGATCCGGCGGCCGCGGCCAGCACCGAGAGTGCAGAGGAGGCCGACGCCGCACCTGACCTGACCGCCGCGGCCGTCGAGGTCATCCCGCCGGAGATCGTCGCCCAGTCGCTGAGCCAATATCTCCGAGCGTCATTGGCCCGGGTGCGGTCCGGCGACGCAGGACTGTTGCCCGTCGCGGTAGCGCTCGTGGCCGTCCTGGTCGTGTTCACGATCATCAGCCCGAACCACGTGTTCCTCTCGGCGCGCAACCTGGTCAACCTCTTCGACCAGAGCGCGGTCTTCATCGTGCTGGCGATGGGAGAGGGGTTCGTCCTGCTGCTGGGTGAGATCGACCTCTCGATCGGCTACGTCGCGGCGATCGGCGGGATCGTGACTGCCAACCTCGTGCAGCCCAACACCAACTGGCCGTGGTGGGCGGCGATGATCGCCGGAGTGCTCGCGTGCGCTGTCATCGGGGCCATCCAGGGAACCATCATCACCAGGTTGCGGATGCCGGCCTTCGTGGTGACCCTGGCGGGCTACCTGATCTGGTTCGGCGTGATGATCATCATCCTCGGCGCAGGAGGCGGCGTCGGCATCACCAGCGCGCTGCTGCCGAACCAGCAGGCCATCTACGGGATCGTCTATAGCTACATCGATCCGACCGTCGCCTGGATTGGCCTCGTAGTGCTGGTTGGTGTCCTGGGGGCGGCGATGTGGCAGCGCGACACCAGTCGGCGGCGCTCCGGCCTTGTCGCCCCGCCGATGGGCCTTACGCTCGCCAAGATCGCGTCCATTGCGCTGGCCGGCATCGCTGTCGTGGCCATCTGCAACGTGAATCGTGGAAGCTTCCTGCCGATCGTCGGGGTGCCGTGGGTTGTGCCCCTCGTGCTCGTCGCGCTCGGGATCTGGACCGTCCTGCTGGAGCGGACGCAGTTCGGACGTCACGTCTACGCGGTCGGCGGCAACCCTGAAGCTGCCCGGCGGGCGGGCATCAATGTCGCTCGGGTCCGCACCCTGGGCTTCGTCCTGTGCTCGGCGACGGCGGGACTCGCCGGCATCATCTACTGCTCGCAGCTGGGTGGCATGAACACGAACATCAACGGCGGGCAGCTGGTGCTCTACGCGGTCGCGGCCGCGGTCATCGGTGGGACCAGCCTCTTCGGAGGCCGCGGCAGAGCCATCCACGGCCTCCTGGGCGGCCTGGTCATCGGCGCGATCTATAACGGCCTGTACCTGCTGGGGCTGCCGATCCAGTGGCAGCTGATCATCACCGGGCTGGTCCTGCTCGCCGCGGTGAGCGTCGACTCCCTGTCTCGCAGGGCCGCCGGATCCAGCTTCGCCCGCGTCTGAGGGTCACTGAGGCCCGTCAGCGCACGAAGCGCCAGCGCGTCGCACCGTTGGGTTCAGCGGTGGCGACCCCGAAGACGGTGTGGAACGTGAAGTGATAGAGGTACCAAGGCGGCGGTCCGGCACTCGGGGCGCTGAACGGAGCCGTGAACGCATCCCTCTCCACTTCAGCCGGCCAACCGCCTTCGCGATACTTGGCGGCCACCCGCTCCAGAGTCGGCTGATCCGTCACCCGCGCCGCCTCGCCCTCAAGAACGAGGTCGATGCTCTCTAGCACGATGGAGATCGTGCAGGCCGCGTTCGCTGCCAGGTTGCGCGCCTTTCGCGTCGCGGGTCCGCTGGTGAAATAGAGGTGGTCGTCGAGCCACAAGGCACCGATGCCGGCGGCGTGCGGGCGGCCGTCCGGTCGGGTGGTGCCGAGGAAGAACGTGATGTGCTCCCCCGCCGGAGTAGCTCTCAGGAGGTCCCGTGGCCTGCTCCATGGCAGTGGGGCGTCTCCGTAGCGGTCAAGGTTGGTTGTTTCGACGGGTTCCCGGTCAGTCACGCCTCACCTCTGGCGATCGCATCTTGCCGCCCCGGCAGCACGTTCACCTCCACCCCCGACGGCTGCGTCCGGGACCGCACGACGCGCTGCGTCGCCACCCGGTAATCCGCCGGATTCGCGGTGGGGATGTCCACGAAGGTCTGTGGATTTCGATCCACCAGTGGGAACCACGTGCTCTGCACCTGCACCATGACTCGGTGGCCGCGTCGAAACACGTGATTCACATCGGGCATCGTGAAACCCATCGCCTCGACCGTCCCGGGCACGAATGGCTCGGGCTTCTCGAAGCTCCGGCGGAATTTCCCGCGGAAAGGCTCGCCGCGCACGAGCTGTTGGTAGCCCGCCAGCGTCACGGTCGGCGGGCCGACGTCCGTATCGTTTTCGGTACCACCCTGCGCCGGCGTGCGTCGGTCCGGCGGGTAGACATCGATCAACTTCACCACCCAGTCGGCGTCGGTCCCGGTGGTTGCCACGAAGAGGTTCGGCGAGACCGGGCCAGCCAGGGTCAGATCCTCCTCGAGCGGTTCGGTGACGTACACCAGGACATCGGGCCGCGTAGCAGCGAACCGCTGGTCTGAGACCATGTATTCCTCCGGCATGCCGAGCGCCGGATAAGCGATGAACGGTACGGGCTTCGCGGGATCGCTCACGTACGAATCGCTCGCGTCCGACTCGCCCGGCGGCTCGAACGAGAGCCGGCCGGAGTCGCGGAAATACAGCGTCCGCGGCGTCATGCCCAGGGGCGGCCACGCTGGATACTGGCGCCAGACGTTCGTCCCGGTTTCGAACACGTACGCCTTGGGCAGCGTTGGAAGGCCCTTGTCCTTCAGGTGGAATTCGAAGAACGGCACGAGGATCTGATCGCGGTAGAAGGTCGCGGTGTCCGTCGCGAAGTCGACGCTGCCCAGCCGCCGACCGTTGAAGACGGCCCATCCCCCATGTACCCAGGGTCCCATGACGAGGCTGTTGGCGATACCCTGGTTGTCGGCCTCGATCGCGTGATACACGCGCAACGGTCCCATCAGGTCCTCGGCGTCGAACCAGCCGCCCACCGTCAGGACCGCGCAGCGAATGTTCCTCAAATGCCGCCAGATCGCGCGCGACCGCCAGAACTCATCGTAGGTTGGATGCGCGAGGAGCTCGTCCCAGGTGGGGTTTGGGGCTCCGAGCATCTGCGTCAGACTGGCGAGCGAACCGGCGCGGAGGAAGAACTCGTACCCGTCCTCGGTGCCGTAATCGAAGGGAACCGATACCTTTGGCGGCGGCGTCGGTTCCGACTGCGGCAGGTAGGCCGATACCGATTGGAAGGCATGCGCGAGCATGAACGCCCCGCCGTGATACCAGTCGTCATCAAGAAAGAGATCCGCGACCGGCGCTTGCGGCGACGCTGCCCTGATGGCCGGGTGCGTGTCGATGATCCCGGCCACGGTGAAGAACCCGGAGTACGAAATTCCCCAGAGGCCGACGCGGCCGTTGTGGTTGGGCACATGCCCCAACAGCCATTCGATCGTGTCCCAGGTGTCGGAACTCTCGTCGACATCGGTCAGGTTCGGTTTCTCCTGCCGATGCGGGGTCACGTGCGTGAAGCTGCCCTCTGACAATCGGCGGCCACGAACGTCCTGCCGCACGACGATATAGCCGGCCTTGAGGAGCGCCCGGGTCTGAAGGTTCGCATCGGGATACTCGTCGGGGCCGTACGGGCCCACACCAAATGGCGACCGCGTGATCAGGAACGGGTAGCTCGTGGATGTGTCCTTGGGGACGAGCACCGACGTGAAGAGCCTCACACCGTCCCGCATCGGGATGCGGTACTCGTACTTCGTGTAGTGCTCGCGGGAATCGTAGCCCGCGCTCTCAGGCGCGGGACCAGCGGAGGCTGTCATCGCGACGAGAAGGCGCTGGTCGTCATGGACAAGGCCTCGTTGTCCGAATCACGTAGGCCGGTGCGCCATGGGCGACCCGGCGCCACCGCGAAATGCCCGGATTTGAGGTGAGATGGGACAAGTGGTCGGGGCGAGAGGATTTGAACCTCCGACTTCATCGTCCCGAACGATGCGCGCTACCTGGCTGCGCCACGCCCCGACTGGGACCGCCCGCCTCGCGCGGGCCTGAGGAGGCCCGATCTTAGCAGCCGCCTCCAGATCGGTCCACCAATCGTCATCACCTACCATGAGCCGATGCCCGAGCTCCCCCGCCTCGTCGACCGGGTCGACCTGCGCATCGCCGGGCTGACCCTCGTCCTCAAGGCCGCGGTGCTGGTCCTGGGAGTCGTCGCCGTCACCGTGATCGCCGGCCGCAGCCTGGGCGTCGGGCCGCTCGCCGCGCTCGAGATCTGGAACCGCCAGGACGCGCCGCATTACCTTGACCTCGCGGCCCTGGGTTATCGCGCGACTGACCCGGGCGTGCTGACCATCGATGGCCACCCGCGCCCGTATCCGGAGGACCTCGGCCTCTACATCGTCTTCTTCCCACTCTTCCCGTGGCTGGTGAGCGCGGTTCGCTTCGTCGTCCCCGACGTGCTGCTCAGCGCCTTCGTGGTCAGCACGGTGGCGTCCCTGCTGGTCGGTCCGCTCCTCTACCGCCTGGTGAAGGCCGATGAGGGTCCCGACATCGGCCTGAGGGCGGTCTGGTTCCTCCTGATCTTCCCGACCGCCTACTTCCTGCACGTCGGCTACACGGAGAGCCTCTTCCTGGCGTTGGTGCTCGGGTCATTCCTTGCCGCCCGCACGAACCGATGGTGGCTGGCAGGCATCCTGGGCGGGCTCGCCGCGCTGACCCGTATCAATGGGCTTGTCCTCATTCCGGCCCTCGCCGCGGAGGCCTGGCTGGCCTGGGACGAGGACCCCGAACATCGGCTCAGGGTCGAGTGGCTGGCGGTCGGGCTGGTGGCGGTGGGCTTCGCCGGGTACCTGGCCCTGAACCAGGTGGTCTATGGCGACGCCTTCGCCTTCCTCCAGATCCAGTCGTCGCACTGGTTCAAGTCGCTCGCGCCGCCATGGCAGGGGATCGGCGGCGTGATCAGCTACCTCGATGCTCGGGACGAGTCACGCGCCTTCATGTCCGGCTGGATGGAGCTCGCCTTCATCCTGCTCGGGCTGCTCGGCACCGCGGTTGCCGCCTTCCGCTTCAGGACGAGCTGGTTCGTATGGATGGCCGGCAACTGGCTTCTCTTCACGAGCACCAGCTTCGTGCTCTCGGTGCCGCGCTACACGCTCACCCTCTTCCCGCTCTTCGCGTGGTTCGCGCTCCTGAGCCGACGGGTCGAGGTGGCGGTGGCCATCAGCCTGGTCTCGCTTGGCCTGCTCGGCTGCTTCGCGAGCCTGTTCGCCCAGGGGCAGTGGGCGTTCTAGCCGATGCGCGCACACGAAGTGTCCAGAAGGAACCGCGGTGGCCGTTGAGGTGATCTCCAGCTGAACCAACTGCCCCTTCCGGACGCCCCAAGCATGCCAGCCCCGCTGAGCGGGGCAATCCTGTTTGTCCACGAGAATCGGCAGATGCCGCGCCTTGTCCACGGGATTCCCCAAGGGTGAGGATCAACGGGCCGGGTTAGCCACTCCCACTGGCGGCATCCGTAACGGGGTGCGTATCGTTACCGAACCACACTCCTGAGGTAGCGATGAGGCTCTCAACCCTCCGTCCCGGTGCTGCCACCGCCCTGGCCGGGATCATGTTGCTGGCGGCTTGCAGCGCGAACACGGGCGGCGGATCGTCCGCAGCCAGCTCCGCGGCCTCGCCCAGTGCGGTCGCATCCGCGAGCGCGGCCGCGACGTACCAGCTGAAAGTGGCGATGACCGCCGCGGGCAACGCGCTGACTGGCCAAGACGGCAAGACCCTCTACTACTTCGCGCAGGACTCAACGGGGAAGAGCGCCTGCACGGGAGCCTGCGTCGGCATGTGGCCGCCGTTCGTCCTCCAGGGCGGCGCGACGGTCACCGCGGGCGACGGCGCACAGGCCTCATGGATCGGCTCCATCACCCGCGACGACGGGACCAAGCAGGTGACGTACGCCGACCATCCCCTCTACTACTACGGAGCCGACAGCGCCGCCGGCGACGCCAACGGCCAAGGCAAGTTCGGGCTGTGGTTCATCGCGACAGCCGACGGCAAGCTGCCATCGCCGTCAGCAAAGGCCTCCGCAGAGGCCAGCATCGGCTACTGAGGGGGCTAGGCCATTCGAAGTCGTCGTAATCATCGGTTTCCGAGAGTTATGGAGGCGAACCGGTCGGGTGTGGGAGTAAAGACACCGTAACTTTCGGAAATCGTTGGCTTGCGCCGGGTTCGACCTCGAAACGGAGCGGTAACAGTCACCAGACGCGGAATACGCGCGGTTGCAGCTGCACTTGGGGGGCCTTGTTCACAAGGCACTGGAAATCGCGCAATAAGCCAGTCCTTTCAGGATTGGCGGATGGATCTCCTCGCGGTCGGCCGACTCCTCCTCCTTGTGCGGTTGCGGAGCGGGCGGCGCCAGTCAGACGTGGCGACTGCCGCCCACCTGTCGACAACCGCCGTCGCTCGGCAGGAGCGCGGAAGCCTCTCGTCGATCGAACGACTCCGCCGACACGCGGAGGCACTCGGCCTGCGCGTGGACGTGCGGCTAATTGGACGTGGGGGCGAGGTCGACAGGCTGGCGGATGACGAGCACGCGGCGATCGTCGAAACGATGGCGGCGCTCCTGCGTCGATGCGGCCGCATGATCGAGCCGGAAGTCAGCTACAACGAATGGGGTGAGCGGGGCCGCTTCGACCTGCTCGGGTTGGATAGTGCATCCGGAGTGGTCGACGTCGTCGAGGTGAAAGCAGAGCTCACCAATCTCCAGGACACGCTCGGGACGCTGGACGCCAAATCCCGCCTTGCGATGGCTGTCACGCGACGGCTGGGCTGGCCTGCCAGGGAAACTCGAATCCTCCTGGCGGTGGCTGCGACCGCACGGAATCGGATGCTCGTCGCGTCGCACCCGAGCCTGTTCGCTGGCTTCGAGCAGCACTCCCTCTCGGCGAAGTGGGTTCGTGGCGGGGCGGGAACGCGCGTGCTGTTCTGGGTCCCCGCGCTGCGTGCCGGACGCCGGCACTGGATCGCCGGGCGCCGCCGGGTTCGGCGACCGGTGAAGCGACCTGTTGCCGTGGGATCTTTGGCCGCGCGCCGAGTACGGACGAAATCGGCCTAACCGTTAATTCCTGAGAGTTAGGGAGGAGAACCGGCCGGGTCTGGGCGTTGGCAGGCCGTAACTCTCAGAAACCTACGGACTAGGTCCGATTCCGCGGCCAGCGCTGGTGATAACTCTCACCAGACGCGGATTACGCGATTCTCGCGCGTTGGGCCGGTGCAGGGGCCCCAGCGGACGGGCAGCCCCGGTTCGTGAACCCGGCGCCGGCTGGCAGAGGCCGGCGCCGGGAGTTCGGTTAGACGTCCGAGTAGAGGAAGAACTCGTACGGGTGCGGCCGCAGCGCGACCTCCTTGGCGCCCGCGCGCTTGAAGTCGAGCCAGGCCTCGATGAGGTCGGGCGTGAAGACATCGCCGCGGAGAAGGAACTCGTGGTCCGCCTCGAGCGCGTCGAGTGCCTCCTCGAGTGACCCGGGCACGTTCCTGATCCCGGCACGCTCCGAGCCGACGAGCTCGTAGATGTCCTTGTCGATTGGTGCCGGCGGCTCGATCTTGTTGATCACGCCGTCGAGGCCGGCCATCAGGCAGGCCGAGAACGACAGGTACGGGTTGCAGCTCGGGTCTGGCGACCGGAATTCCAGCCTCCGGGCCGATGGCTTGGCGAAGTAGGTGGGAATCCGGACGCAGGCCGACCGGTTGCGGGCCGAGTAGACGAGGTTGATCGGCGCCTCGTAGCCGGGCACCAGGCGCCGGTACGAGTTGGTCGTCGGCGCAGCGAAGGCGAGCACCGCAGGCGCGTGCGCCAGGAGCCCGCCGATGTAGTGGCGAGCCGTCTCCGACAGGAGGGCGTAGCCATCGGCGTCGTAGAACAGGTTGCGCCCATCGCTCCACAGCGACTGGTGGGTGTGCATCCCCGATCCATTGTCGCCGTACATCGGCTTCGGCATGAAGGTGGCGACGTAGTCGTTGGCGTAGGCCACGTTCTTGGCGATGTACTTGTACTTGAGGACCTTGTCGGCGGTCTCGACCAGGCCGCCGAAGCGGATGTCGATCTCGGTCTGGCCGGCGGTCCCGACCTCGTGGTGATGGACCTCGACGTCAATCCCCGCCTCGATCATCTTGAGGACCGTCTCCGAGCGCAGGTCCTGCAGCCGATCTGCCGGCGGCACCGGGAAGTAGCCCTCCTTGTGCCGGGGACGGTGGCCGAGGTTGGCGACCCCGTTGGAGCCGGAGTTCCAGATGCCCTCTTCCGAGTCGATGTAGTAGTAGCCCTCGTGCGCATTCTGGTCGAAGCGCAGCGAGCTGAAGATGTAGTACTCGATCTCCGGGCCCCAGTACGAGGCGGTGGCGATGCCCGTGGTTGGCAGGAATGCCTCCGCCTTCCTGGCGACGTAGCGCGGGTCGCGCGAGTACGGCTCGCGGGTGATGGGGTCGATGATGTCGCACAGGACGACGAGGGTCCGCACGCCAAGCACCGGGTCGACGAACGCGGTGCTCGGGTCGGGCACGAGCAGCATGTCCGACTCATGGATGTGCTGGAAGCCACGGATGGACGAGCCGTCGAAGCCGATGCCGTCCACGAACAGCTCCGCGCTCATCTCGCTGACGGGAATGCTGAAGTGCTGCCAGGTGCCTGGCATGTCGGTAAAGCGCAGGTCCACGATCGCCACCCGCTGGTCACGTGCCAGCTCCAGGACTTCGGCTACGGTGCGGGTGCGCGAGGTGGCGGCCTCTGATGGGCGAATCTGCATCTCGAGGACCATCGGTCGATACAACCTCCGGGCGAAATTGGGGAATCCCACGGAGGGTACGAAGACAGCCCACTGCCGCCTAGGCCGATAACCGCATCGTCATGGGGAATCTGTTGTGCACTCTGCACAAGCCGCACTGGCAGGGGCCTTCAGCAGCCCGGAGCCGGCGGGCTGACCCCCCTCGGAGGTACTGCAAACAGGATCAACCCGTCCGACTCCCGAGCAGCGATCCGGTAGACGTCTGCAGCCGCGAGCGGTTTGGCAGGATCCCAGAGCACCCAGTGCACGTGGTAGCGGGCGACGATGGCCTCGACCTGGGGGCGGCTCGTTTCCGCGTTGAACAGGGCATCCTGATCAATCCGGCGACGCGCCTCGTCGGGGATGTAGGAATCCGGATACCCCGGCACGATGACCTTGGCGCCGTAGGCGGGGATCATCCGCAGCGCCGCCAGGTTGTCCGTCGCCACCACCTCGCCCTCCCGCACGCAACGGGCAACGACCGGGAAGCTCGGCGGCTCGATGATGTACAGCTGCTGGCGGATGGCGTGGGGCATGACCGAGGCCGGGATGGCGCGGGCGAGGCCTCCGGCTCCTCCACGAGCGCCGATGATGACCGCCACGATGACCAGGACCGCGAATCCGATCGTCAGCCGACGGTCCCTGCCCGCCGGTGGAGCTGCGACCTCGATGGCGGCCGCCACCTGGAGGGGCAGGACGACGACCGGCCAGACCCGCCCCAATGCGTAGTGATGGGTCAGCCCGCCGAGGACCAGCACGACCGCTGCGAACGCGAAAAGCCAGACGAGGGAATCGGTATGCCGGCGACGCCAGCGCCACCAGAGGGCGGGCAGCCCGACAGCGGCGAGCGCCGCGCGGGAGAGGAGCTCCTGGTAGAGCGGGCGATGAATGGCGTCCGCGGCGGGAGCGCTGCGCAGGGCGTCGAGCAGCGAGAAGTACGGCCAGGCGAGGGCCAGCAGGCCGCCCGCCGCAGCGGCGAGGACAAGGCCGACAACGAAGCGAGCCGACAACGATCGATGCTCCGCGATGAGGATGGCACCCACTCCCAGCGTGCCGTTGAGCAGGGAGTAGGGGTTCGTCAGGCCCATGACTGCGCCCGTCAAGGCCAGGACCCCGAATCGCCACGCCGCCGGCCGCCGAATGGTGCTCATGAGCAGGACCCAGCTCAGCAGCATGAGCGCCGTGGCGAAGGTGCTCGGGTACGGAAGGGTGAGCGGGAGGCCGGCGAGGTTGAGGAAGCCGCTCCACTGCCAGGTGCGCGTGCCCCACAGCAGGAGGATCAGGACGAGGCCGATGGCGGCAACCCGGGAGCCCGGGCTGAGCCGGGCGATCCATAGGCGGAAGGCAACGAGGAGGAGGACGAGGTTCGCAAGGCCGGCGACGGCCAGGGCGGCGACGCTCGAGAGTCCGGTCGCACGAACGACGAGCGCGACCAGCAGCAGGTATGGCGACTCGTAGAAGTCGGGATAGGTACCGAGGACCAGCGGGTTCGCGGGATGGAGCGGCGATCGGGCCAGCTCGTTGACCACCGCGGTATGCAGCCAGAAGTCGCCGACCCAGCCGCCCTCGACGGCCTCGACGGCCATGATCGCGAACAGGGCGGCGGAGAGCCACAGGTACGGATTGCGGGCGATAGCCGGCAGGGCATCCCAGCGCATCGGGCGGTCGGTTGCCCGGGCGTCCTGGCGACCCGCGATCTGACGTTCGAAGGCCATCTCCGCCCGAGGCTCGATGCGGCTAGGTGGTGAGTCTACGGGGTCAGGGAAGCTCCACGAAGCGAGCGTCGACGATCGCGTCGTGCGCGCGCAGCCGTTCGAGGGCGGCCGCGGGCACTCCGTCGTCGATGCTCACGAACATCATCGCCTCGCCGGCTGCGGAGAGCCGCGAGAGCTCGAGCGAGGAGATATTGACCCCCGCCTCGGCCAGGAGGGTGCCCACCGCGCCGACCACTCCGGGGCGGTCGTGGTGGTGGGTGATGAGGATGGTGCCGGTGAGCTCGGCTCCGATCTCGAACCCGTTCATGCTCACCAGGTGCGGGCGCCCGTGCGCCGTCGAGCCGGAGAGCCGCAGGGCGGTGCCGCCATCGGCCCCTGGCGCCACCTCAACGGTCAGGAGCGACGCCCATGGCTCGGAGGCCTCGGTCCTGGTCTCGCTGACGCGCAGCCCTCGCTCGCGGGCCACGAGGTCGGCGTTCACCGCGTTGACGCGCTGATCGGTGATCGCCTCGAGGAGGCCGGCGAGGGCGGCGGTGCGCATCGGCGCCCCATCCCAGGCGGAGACCTCACCGGCGTAGGTCAGGCCGATCTCGCCGATCGGTTGCTGCGACACCTGGCGGGCGAGGAGCGCGAGCCGCCGTGCGAGCTCGACGTACGGGCGCAGCTTGGGCGCGATATCGGGCTGGACGGCGGGCGCATTGACCGCATACGGGGGCGTCACGCCGTCGAGCGCCATGACCACCTGTTCCGCCATCTCGTGCCCCACCCGCGCCTGGGCCTCGCGGGTTGACGCGCCCAGGTGGGGCGTGAAGATCGTGTGCGGTGCGCCGCGCAGCGGGTTGTCGGCCGCCATCGGCTCAGTCGCGAACACGTCGATCGCGGCGCCGGCGACGTGCCCCGAAGCGAGCGCCCGGGCCAGCGCCGCCTCGTCATAGATCCCGCCGCGGGCGACGTTCAGGCAGAACACGCCGCGCTTCATCGCCTCGAGCTGAGGCGTGGCGAGCAGGCCGCGCGTCTGGGTGGTGAGCGGGGCATGGACGCTGACCACGTCGGCGCGCTGCAGCAACTCGGGGAACCCGACCAGCCGGGCGCCGACCTCCGAGGCCTGCTCGGCGGTGATGTACGGGTCGAACGCGAGCACGGTCATCTCGAAGGCCAGTGCCCGGCGGCAGACCTGCTTGCCGATCTTGCCCAGGCCGATGATCCCGAGCGCCTTGCCCCGCAGCTCGGATCCAGTGAAGCTGCCCCGCTCCCAGTCACCGGCCCGCACCGAGGCGTCGGCGGCGGGGACCTGGCGGAGCAGGCCGAGCATGAGCGCCATGGTGTGCTCGGCGGCGGCGATGGTGTTCCCGGTCGGGGCGTTGACGACCATCACCCCGGCACGGGTGGCGGCCTCCACGTCGATCTTGTCGGTACCGATCGATGCTACGCCCACGACGCTCAGCCGGGGTGCGCCGGCCCGCAGCACCTCGGCGTCGACCCGGGTCTGTGAGCGCACGACCAGCGCGTCATAGCCGCCCCCCTCGGCCAGGAGCTGGAGCAGCTCGGCGCGCGGCAGGTTCAACCTGACGTCGGTGTCGTGCGTGGCAGTCAGGACATCGATGCCGGCTTGCGCGACCGCCTCGACCACGAGCACGCGGGCCATTCGCTACGCCTCGGCTGGCGCGATGCGATCGTCCTGCCAGGCGTCGTAGGCCTCGCCAGTGGCCGTCTCGAAGCGAAGGCCCATGAGCACCATGCCGGCGAAACCCGCGCGACGGGCCCGTTCGGCGACCGTCTTGGCGACGCTCCAGGCGAACCGCCGCTGGTCTTTCTCGGGGGTCGCCTCGACCAGGGCGCGGAACGCGTCGCTCACCGGCAGAGCGCCGACCCGCTCCAGGCGACGCACCCAGCGTGGCGAGAAGGGCGGCGTGACCTCCAGGTAGACCGGAGGATCACCCTCCTGGAGGCCCAGCCGCTTGGCGCAGGCCTCGACGCTGTCAGGGTCGATGGCGGGTCCGGTCGTGAAGAACTGGCCGCCGATGTCGACGCGACGACGGAAGACCCAGCTGCGCGATCGGGTGCTCATCCCCACCTCGAAATGGAGGGGTGCAACAACTTCCTGGAGCGTGCGCAGGTGCTCGACGATCTCGTAGGAGTTGCTCCAGTGCTCGACCTCCGGGAGCATGTCCCCCTGGACCACCAGGAAGGAGCCGACCCCGTTGCCGAGCGCGCCCCGGACCTCGCTCTCGATGGCGAGGATGTTCCGATCACGGGTCGAGCAGACGACGGTGGGCCGCACGTCGGGAACGTCGTGGGTGATGCGCGCGGCAAACGCGTAGGGCGAGACGCGGACCTGCTGGAACGGGTTGTCGGTGATCAGGACGTGCTGCCACCGGCCGCGGAGCTGCATGTGGGTCATGTTGGGCAGGAGCGGCGGGTTGACCTCCACCATCTCGAGCCATTCGCCCGGCTCGGCGAGCACCGGTTACCTCGCGACGGCGGCGCGCAGCTGGCGAGCGGCAGCGACCATGTCGCCCAGCTGCCGGTCGATGTCGTCCCAGCTTCGAGTCTTCAGGCCGCAGTCAGGATTCACCCATAGGTCGGCATCGGCCATGAAGGCCCGGAAGTGGTCGAGGCGATCTCCCATCACCTCGGTGCCAGGGGTGTGCGGCGAGTGGACGTCGAAGACGCCCGGGCCGATCTGGAGATGCCCGTCGCGGAAGAGCTCGTAGAACTGGCGGATGTAGCTGTCGTCCTTCGAACGGCTGAATTCGATCGACGCCACGTCCACGCCGGCATCCGCCCACAACGGAACGATCTCGCCGAAGTCGCCGTAGCACATGTGGGTGTGCATCTGGACGTGGACCGGCTGGTTGAAGACGCGGTTGAGGGCAGCCCGCACCCCGCGGCTGTACACCGAGCGCAGTTCGTCGGCCTGGTCGGTGGGGAGCGGCCAGCGCTCGCGGACCGCGGGCTCGTCGACCTGCACCACCCGGGCACCGGCCTCGACGAGATGCCCAACCTCGTCGGCGATAGGCCCGGCCACCGCCCAGAAGAGCTTGTCGTCTGGAACGCCGCGCGGCCGGAAGCTCCAATTCACGATCGTCACCGGCCCGGTGAGCATGCCCTTCACCGGCTTGCTGCTGGCGGACTGGGCGATCTGCCACTCGCGGACGGTGATCGGCTCAGAGATGCTGGGGGGCGCCGCGAGGATGGGAGGCCGGACGGATCGGCTCCCGTAGGAGAGGACCCACCCATGCCGGGTGGTGACGAAGCCGTCCATCCGCTCGCCGAAATACTCGACCATATCGGTCCGCTCGAACTCGCCATGCACCAGCACGTCGAGGCCCTTCGCCTCCTGCCAGGCGATGGCGTCGCGGATGAGCCGCTCGATGCCGGTCTCGTAGGTCCGCTCGTTGATCTCGCCGCGCGAGAGCTGGACCCGCAGCTGCCTGACCTCTGTGGTCTGGGGCAGCGAGCCGGTGCTCGTCGTGGGGAAGGGTGGCAGGTCGAGGTCCGCCTGGTGCGCCTTGCGCTCGGCACGTGGGGCGCGTGGGGTGATGGTGCCGATCTCCGGCCAGATCGCGGGGGGCGGGTCGGCCACGTCGGGGGGCGCCGATCCCGCGCGCAGCGCCTCGGCCCACTCGCCGAGGCGTCGAGCCTTCTCGCGGGCGAACTGGAAGCCGGGCGGCAGCTCCTCGCCCTCGATGGTGTAGGGCAGGAACATGAGACTGGTCGACGGGATGAGACGGATGTCACGACCGTCCGGCGGCAGGCTTTCAAGGGCCTTGCGCACCCGTTCGAAGTGATCCGGCCAGACGCTGCGGCCATCGGCGACGGCGATGGCGTGCTCCGGCTGGGCGTCCCATGCTGGTGTTCCGGTCAGCGCGGCGACCCGATCGAGTGGCACCTGGACCGCGAAGCCCCGTGACCCAAGGGTCTCGATGGTGTCGGGGGAGGCGGCGCCGAACTGGACGGTGACCAGCGGTGGGGTCGCGAGTCCGAGGTCGGCGGTATCGGCATAGGCGGTCTCGAAGACCTGGCGGTCACGAGGGCTCATCACCAGGCCGATGCACGGCTCGTCGACCTGGAGGCGAAACTCTGGATGCTGCGTGGCGGTGGATCGAACCCAGGACCAGAGGGCCGCCCCGGCGGAGCGGGCGATGTCGGTGGCATCGAGGCCTCCGGCGACCTTGCTGAGCTTCACCAGGCTGTAGGGGCCCAGGATCGGCCAGAAGACGTCCCGGTCGGTTGACGGCTCGCGCCAGGGGAGCGGCTGGAAGCGATCGATCGGCGCGGTGATCTCGGGCACGACGTAGTGGTAGTTCGTGTCGAACCACTTCGTCATCTCCCAGGCCTCGCGCTCGGGCGTGCCGCGCGCGAGCGCGGTCAGGACCCCGAACGGATCCGCGCCCAGCTCCCCCGCCAGCTCGGGCGGCGCTATGCCGAGCATGAGGGCGGTCTCGAGGACCTCGTCGTAGAGGAAGTAGTCATCGACGGCTGAGCCGATGAGGCCGCGCTGCTCGTCGAGGTGCGCGGCTCGCAGCTCTCTGACCTGCGAGTCGAAGGCTTCCGGCTCGAGGCGCCCCGACCAGCGCCGTTCGAGCGCCCACTTGAGCTCCCGGTTCGGCCCGATGCGCGGGTAGCCAGTCAGTTGCGGAGTGATGGTCATGGGGAGAAGGAACCAGCGGGTCTCCTCGCCAGTCTAGCCTCATTCCCCGCGAGCGGTCTCCGGCGCCGGTCCCGCAGGTGGATCGATCGTGGCCAGGTCACGCTCAAACGTCAGCAGGATGAAGGTGTAGCGGAGACCCATCCGCTTCCAGTGGACCGGCTCCTCCTCGTGGCTGAGATCCAGTGTCCCCACCAGGCGGAGGCCCAGGCCTGCGGCGATGTCGACCATCGACTCGATGCCTTGCGGGTCGAAGATCTTGACCGGCTGACCGTAGGCGCTCAGCCCGGTCGTCGGGGGAGGATGCTCGGCGTAGTCGGTGGAGACGCAGAGCAGCCCACCGGGCCGAAGAACCCGTGCCATCTCGGTGAAGAACGGGACGATCGGAACCCCATGCTCGACCACGCTCATGCAGGTCACCGCATCGAGCGACCCCGCCTCGAAGTCAGTCTGGACGATGTTGCCGTGGCGAAAGGCCACCGGCCCGTGGCGCGTCTCGCCACTGAATTCCAGGTTGATACCGGTGAGACGAGAGTATCCGTAGAGCCGGAACCAGGGGAGGATCGGCGAGTAGCGCGCGCTGCCGGCGTCGACGATCTCAGCTGACGTTGCGGTGCGCGACAGGATGGCGCCCACCGCTCCGAGCGCATCCCAGTTCTTCTCGCGCTGATGATGCAAGGGGAGGCCGAGCCGGTGGCATTCGTCGACGGCCGCTCGCCATTGCGCCTCCGTCTTCAGGACCGCGGTGGGCCGGACGAGATCCGGGATCGGTCGGCGCCGGCCACGGCCCATGCGAAGCTGGAGAGCCACGCGGGTCCACAAGAGCGTCTCGAACCCTCGGCGGCCGAGTTCGCGAATCCGCTCTTCCATTCCGGCGGGCATCAACCGCGTTGACGCGCCATCAGGAAGGTCATGGAGGGGGAAAGGCGCGGGCGCATGAGGTCCAGGGGATTCACCTTCGCGCGGCCTCCGCGGGCGCGGGCTCGGCCGAGAGCCGCCCGATGCCGCGATACAGGAAGCCGGCGGCCGCGGCCGCCCCTGGATCCACCAGGTTGCGACCATCAAAGATCAACGGAAACCGCACCCTGCCGCGTGCTGCGGTCCAGTCGATCGAGGCGTAGATCGGCCACTCGGTTCCGATGATGACCGCGTCGGCGTCGTCGATGGCGGCCAGCGGATCCTGGACCATGAAGATTCCGGGGGCCGCCGCTTCGGCGCGATCAACGTGCACCGCGGGATCGTGCGCCACCACCTGCACCCCGGCGTCGAGGAGCCGCCGCGCGACGTGGAGCGCGGGCGATCCACGCAGGTCGTCGGTATCGGCCTTGAAGCTCAGGCCCAGGAGGCCGACCCGGGCACCTTCGCGGGGGAGCTCCGCCTGGATGCGCCGCACGAATCGGTCCTGCTGCTCGATGTTGACCTGTGAGACCGCCCGCGCGAGATGCATCGGCAGCCCCTGTCGACGACCGGCGGCCGCGAGCACCTGGAGCTCCTTCGGCAGGCAGGAACCGCCGAAACCGAGGCCGGGACGCATGTAGGTCGAGCCGATGCGCGGGTCGAGTGCGATCCCGTCGAGCACCGATTGGACCTCGACGCCGTATTCCTCGCTCAGGGCGGCGACCTCGTTGACGAAGCTGAGCTTGAGCGCAAGGAACCCGTTTGCCACGTTCTTGATCAACTCCGCCGCCGCGACGTCCACGTACAGCCGCGGCGCGTCGAGTCCTCCGAAGAGCGCCTCAACCTTCGCGCGGTGTGCGTCGCCCGTCTCCGGGAATGTCCCGATCACGATCCGCGTCGGGTGGCGATAGTCGGACATCGCCGATCCCTGGCGAAGGAACTCGGGGTTGGTCGAGATGTGCTCGCCGTTCGTTCGGTCGAGCATGGCCGGCAGGCGCGCGGATGTGCCGGGCGGCAGCGTGGACCTCACCGAGACATCGAGTTCGGGCCAGGCGCGCAGCGCGTCGAGTGCCGATCGAAGCTGTGACAGGTCGGGGTCACCCGCCTCGCCGATGGGAGTGCCGACGGCGATCAGGACCAGGTCAATCGAGGAGAGCTCACCCAGCTCGGGCCTGACGCTGATGCGGTCGACGTTCGCCGCATAGGCGTCCGCCAGGCCGGGTTCCTCGATCGGCATTCGGCCTGCCGCCAGGTCGGCGAGCCGCTCTTCTGCTCGCTCCACGAACGTGACGGCGTGTCCATCGGCAGCCAGATTCACACCGGTCACGAGGCCGACGTAGCCTGCCCCAACGACCGAAATCCTCATGCCCGCAGCGTAGCAGAGGCATCCTTGGCGATGGCGTCGCGGCCGGTCGCATCCTTCCTCGGCGCTACACTGTGACGCCATTCCGGCGCTGCGCGAGGAGACCCGTGAAGCTCATCGTCATGATCCCGGCATTCAACGAAGAGGCGACGATTGGTCGCGTCATCGGCGAGATTCCGCGAACGTTCGCGGGGATCTCTTCGGTCGAGGTACTCGTCTGCGATGACGGATCAACTGACGGCACGATCGCGGCGGCGACCGAAGCGGGAGCTGACCATATCGTTCGCCTTCGACGCAACTTCGGACTCACGACCGCGTTTGCGACCGGCCTGGAAGCTGCCCTCGAGCTGGGGGCCGACATCATCGTCAACACCGATGCGGACGCTCAATACGACGCCCGCGAAATTACCAAGCTCATTGCGCCGATCCTGAGCGGTGAAGCTGACATGGTCTCCGGGGATCGCCAGATCTCGAAACTCGAGCACATGCCGCTCGCCAAGAGGTATGGCAATCAGCTCGGGAGCTGGATGCTCCGCGTCGTCGCCGAGAGCCCGGTCCGCGACGCCTCGAGCGGCTTTCGGGCATTCAGCCGCGAGTGCGCCCTAAGGCTGAATCCCTCCATCGGCCACACCTACACCCACCAGACCCTCATCCAGGCCGCGCACAGCGGCATGGTGGTGAAAGAGGTGCCCGTCACGTTCCGCCCGTCCGCGCGGCAGGGCGGTGGCTCGCGCCTCATCGGCGGCGTGGGTTCTCACATCTTCAAATCGCTGGGGACGATCGTTCGGACCCTGACCACCTACAAGCCGCTTGCGGTCCTGGGTCGGCTGGGACTGCTCTTCATCATCGCCGGCGGGTTGGTGATGCTCATTCCCCTGGCGGACTGGATCTCGCAGGGGAACACCGAGGGACACCTGCAGTCGCTCGTCGCTGCTGGGGTGCTCGGGTTGATCGGCCTCCAGCTCATCATCTTCGGGTTGCTCGCGGACACGGTCAGCGCCAACCGGAGACTCACCGAGGAGATGCTCTACCTGACCAAGGAGGAGCACATCAGTCACGCCGCCATCGTGCCGCCACTCGACCTGGTCCGTGAGCCTCGCGCGACCGGGCCAGGCACGCCCGTTCCCAGCACCGGATCGGGCCGATCGGCCGAAGTGAAACTCGAGGACCAGCTCGCCGACGTGTCACCGCGCTAGCGCATGCGGGTCGCGCTGGTCGGACCGGTCCACCCCTACCGCGGCGGCGTCAGCCAATTCACGACCCGGCTGGCAACTGAGATCGAATCGAGGCATGACCTCCTCGTCATCAGCTGGCGTCGCCAATATCCAGGCTGGCTCTATCCGGGCGGAGACCAGCTCGCCGGGGAGCTGCCCGCGGGAAACGCACCAGGGCCTCGCTTCGTGCTCGACTACCGGAGCCCTGCCAGTGTCCTGAGGGCAGCGCGACTGATCCGCCAATCGAAGCCAGATCTCGTCGTACTCACCTGGATCACGACCTTCGTCGCCCCCTATTACTTCCTCATGCTGTGGCTGCTCCGGCGCTCATTGCCGGACGGCGCGCAGATCATCGCGATCTGCCACAACGTCTTGCCGCACGAGCAACGGCCGTTTGACCGCCCGCTTGCGGCGGGCACCTTGAGCCGCGTCGACGCCGCGATCGTGCATGCCCAGACGGAGCTGGGGCAGCTGGCGCAGATCGCGCCGCGAACCAGGCGCATCGCGCTGAGGATGCCCGAATTCGGTCCGGTCGGCATCCACCGCGAGCCCAATGCCGAGGAGGTGCGAAGGCGCGAACGACTGGGCGACCGCGTCATCCTCTTCTTCGGCTACGTGCGCGCCTACAAGGGGCTGGCGCACCTCCTGGAGGCCATGCCCGCGGTGCTGGAGAAGCTTGCGGTCGACGTCGTGGTAGTGGGTCAGTTCTGGG
This sequence comes from Chloroflexota bacterium, assembly GCA_030774475.1. GTDB lineage: Bacteria > Chloroflexota > Limnocylindria > QHBO01 > QHBO01 > CF-82. The sequence continues at coordinate 37,498 of JALYLB010000169.1, forward strand.
AGCCGAAGGAGCCGTACCTGGCGCTCATCGAGCGCCTGGGGATCGGCGAGCGCGTGCATATCGTCGATCGGTACGTCCCCGACGACGAGGTTGCCGAATGGTTCGCCGTCGCGGACGCCGTCGTCCTCCCGTACGTGTCTGCCACGCAATCCGCGGTCGCGGCGCTTGCATTCCAACAGGGCCGCCCGGTGATCTCCACGGCGGTGGGTGGCATCCCCGAGGCGGTCGACGATGGCGTCACCGGCCTGATCGTTCCCCGGCAGGATCCCGCCGCCCTGGCGGATGCCATCGTGCGGTTCTACCAGGAGGACCTCGGTGCGCGGTTCAGGGCTGCGATCGCGGCGATGCCGTCCGATCCCTGGCGTCGGTACGTGGATGGGCTGACCTCCCTCGCCGGCTCAGCGGATGGTGGGGCGCCGTAGGCTGGCCAGGGTCGTCCGGAGGTCGCGCGCAGTCAGCTCACCCCCCATCACTAGGAGGGCTGCGCCGGCAAGGCCCGCCGCCACGTACTCGAGTACGAGCCAGAACCCACTCGCCGGCACCAACCAGGCCGCGACACCCACGATCCCGCTCGCCGCGCAGATCCTGGCAACTGAGGCCAGCGGGATGAGATGCGGGATTGAGCTGGTGGCCAGCAACGTGAGGATGACGAGCGAGACCGTCCCTCCAGCGGTGGTCGCCAGAGCGGCGCCCGTCGCGCCGAACGGGGGAATCAGGATCGGACACAGCACCAGGGTCAGGGCGGTTCCGCCGACCGTGACCGCCGCGGTGGCTCCCGCGCGCCCGATCCCATTGACCACGCTGGCGACGACGGTTGAGAGCGCGACCGCTCCCATCCCGATGGCGAGGATGGATAGCGCGCCGGCGCCCGGGGCATAACTCTCGCTGTACACCAGCTCGACGAGTCGAGCGCTGGTGGCCACGATGAGGGCCGCTGGCGGGACGACGAGGAGCAACGCGGCGCGCAGGGCCTCACGGCTCGTTGAACGCACCGCTTCGCCTCCTCGCGTGACCGCGGCGGCGACCGCCGGCAAGAGGATCACGGCGAGCCCGGTGAGGAGGAAGTACGGAATCCTCGAGATGTTCTGGCTCGCCGCATAGAAGCCTGCGGCACCGGTCCCGGGGACCATGGCCTTCACGAACAGGATGTCGAAGTTGAGCTGCCCCACCGAGGCGAGTGCGTACACCGATAGCGGCCCGGCAAAGCCGAGGAGCGACCGGTAGCCCAGCGTCGCGCGCGGTGCCCAGAGGCGCTGCCACCCGACGACGATGGCCACCAGCGGCGCCACGACATACCCGATGACCGCGCCAAGCAGCTGGAACGGGTAGCTCAATCCGATCGAGGCGATCGCCTTCGCCACCGCATACGTCCCCTGGGTGACGGCCTGCCTGGTGTATGCACGCCGGCCGTTGTCGAACGCCATGAGCAGGGTGAAGATCCCGTACGCGGGCAGGACCAGCGCGATGACGCGCAGTGGGTAGACGAGGTTGTCATCGCCGAGGAGGGTCGAGATCCACGGGGCGGCGATCACGAGGCACGCGGTGAGCACCAGCGCGACGCCGATCTGGAGCTCGGCCCCGAGTCGAAGAATACCCTCGGGTTGTTCTGATTTGGCCGCGACGAAGCGGGCAACGGCCTGGGGAATCGCCGCGTTCTGAACGACGTTGAGGACGGTGATCAGCGCGATGACGACGCCGAACCGACCGTAGTCTTCCGGGCCGAGCAGCCGCCCGAGCCAGACGTTGACGGCATACCCCGAGATGACGAACACCGCGGACGCGACCGTGATGAGCAGGGCCCCCCGCGGGATGGATTCCGGCCCTCGGAGGGCCGGAGTCGGCTCCGTCACCCTGGACCGCCGAACAGTGCGACGCGCTCGACGAGAACACCCAGACGACGCGTGTCGCGTGATGCGGGGTCGACATCGGCCGGGACGAAGGTGTCACTCTCGAGACTGACGCTCACCGTCGAGCCGCGAGCTGCATCGGGAATCGGGAGGTCGTGCTCAGAGGCGCCTGGCGGTAGCACGATCCTGCCGACCACGGTTCCGTCGACACGGACGGTAAGCGTGTTGCCGTCCTGACCCGGCATTACCACCCGGATCTGAACTGACCTCGGGCGCCACCCTATGGTGATCGGGAAGCGGACAGTGGCGGCACCGTTCGTCCAGCGGGCAGTCGACGACCCGAATCGCTCCTGGTCATAGAAGCCGTCGGCGGAGACCCACCAGCTCGACTCGCCGCCGTACTGCGAGCCGTCGACGTCGAAGCCGGTCACCTCCTTTGCCACGAGCTGGAACCCGATGGTGGTCGTGGTGTGCGGAAGCGGAGCGATCCTCGGGAGGATGGCCCTGAGCGTGGCGTCGGCGCTGCTGAGCTCGTTGCCAACGAGGTGGGATGCGTCATGCGGCAGGTTCGTGATGACCCAGACGGGTGCGGATGGCGAAGCCGCGGCGAGCCTTCTGAACGCCTCCTGGCGCCCACCGCTGGTCAGCACGTCGAGCGGCACGATCTGCGTGTCGAACGCGAGAAAGAGTGGCGTGGCGAGTCCGGGTGACCCATGGCCTCCGAAGACGCCGAGGTACGACCTGCCCGCCGGGAGCGACCGTGCGAACGCCGCGAGCGTCTGGTAGGACCCCGCTCGTTCGGCGGTGAATGCGACCGGATATCCGGTGCCGAACGTATAAGCCGCCAGCAGAACGGCGAGCGCCGTCGCGAGCACCGGGCGAAGCGACAGCCGGAATCGGCGCAGGATCACCGTCATCCCGGCGGCGGAGAACGCGAATACCGCGGGGATGATCACCGGAATGAAGCGCCGAATCGCCCACGGCTGGTCGGGGAAGATCGACTCATTCCAGAGGTAGAGGGCCGTGTAGCCGCCGGTGACGATGAGCAGCAACAGCCACCGCGACCGGCTCTTCCAGAGCTGTGCCAGGAGCAAGGCGAGCCAGCTCACGACCCCGAGCCAGAGCACCGGCGGCGACACGTACCAGCCAAGGTTCCACATCGCGTTCTCGATGAAGGTCCTGAAGCTTCCGAATGCGAACGAAGGGCGGACATTGAACGGAGGCATCAATGGACGGATGGCGTACGTGTAGACGGCGACGAGCAGGATGCCGATGCCGAGGCCAGCCAGGACTCGCGGCCGGCGAACAAGCCCGCGCGCCGTCGCGCGCACCCGGCGGATGCGCGTGAGGAGCAGCACGAGGGCAGCTGCCACGCCGAGTGCGGCGATCAGCCGCAGCTGTGAACCGAGGTCGTGGAAGTACGGGTACGTGAAGGCGGCGTAGTAGCCCACCGACAGGGCGAACACCGGAGCCGCGCCCATCCAGAAGCTGGTGAGCACTCGTCCTCGGCCCGGCGTCTCGTCCACCGTGAGGATCGCGGCGTGGGCGAGAAGCAGCAGGGGCACCAGCACCAGGCTGTCGATGCGCACCATCGCCGACATCCCGAGAAGGACGCCGGCCAACGCCGCAGCCCGTCGTGATTCGCGAAGGCGCGGGAGCACGAGGATGAGGAACGCGGTCCAGATCAGCCACTGCGTGAAGATCTCGGTGAGCGTGTTGTGGGTCACCCAGATCTGGGCTGGGTTCAGCGCAAGCGCGACGGTCGCGAGTGCCGCCACGAGTGGCGTGGCGAGGCGACGACAGACACCGAAGACTGCCGCTGCGGCGAGCAATGCCAGGACAGCGTTGGCCCGTATGACCCCGCCAAAGCCGAAGACGGCAAAGACCTGCGCCAACCACGCCGCATAGAGGTGCCCGAACTGCACCGTCATCGTCGGCCTCGTCCGATACAGTCCGGCGAGCGTCCCCATTCCCGGAGGAGGTCGCTGGTCGACCAGCTCGGCCGGGTATGGCACGTCGAGCCGCCCGTGTTGCGCGATGTACTGCGCGTGCTGCGCGTACACCTGCATGTCGCGGTCAGTGATGCTCGGGTCAGCGGGGAACAGGAGGTAGATCGCGGCGGCGATGGCCAGCCCTCCCGCGAGCACCAGTACGTGGGCTCGTAGCGCTGGCCCTGGAAGCCGAAAGCGCGACCGGCGAACGATGAACAGGCCGGCCGCGACGACCCACCCCGCGGCACCAAGGAGCTCGGGGTGATAGGCCCGGGCGATGAGCAGCCCCATGAGCGGGAGCGACCATGCCGTCAGACCCAGCGCGGTGGCCACCGGCAGGCGGGCCATGCCGAGCCGCGTTGGCAGCCACCGGTCGAGCAGCCAATCGCCGAGGAGGGGAACCGCTGGAAAGAGGCCGAACGCAAGCACCGCAGTGAGCAGGTGGCTCATCGGGGCGCCGGGTTCAGCCGCCCGTTAGGGTGATCGGCGCCTTCGCGCGCCAGCAGGCCGCCGAACCCGCGGGACGTCAGCAGGTCTCGCCACGCCCGCCGGAACGTCGCGGCGTCGAATCGGCTCGCCAGCACACGCACTCGCGACGGATCGAAGGAGGCCTGATCGAGCTCTCCGATGGCCCGCACCAGGTCATCAACCTCCTGGCGATCGAAGAAGACGCCGGACTCGCCTTCGATGACGGTCTCCAATGCCCCGGCGCGTGCGAATGCCACTACCGGCTTGCCGGCCGCCATGGCCTCGACCGGCGCGATGCCGAAGTCCTCGGCACCAGGCATCAGATAGGCGTGGCAACGACCGAGGAGGTCGAGCAGCTCGGCTCGGTCCACCCGCCCCCGGAAGGTCACTGACGGCCCGGCCATGGTGCGGAGGCGGGCGGCTTCCGGGCCATCCCCGACGACGATCAGCCTGCGGTTGAGCTTCGTGCAGGCACGAACCGCGAGATCGATTCGCCGATAGGCCAGGAGACGGGCGGCGACCAGGAAATACCCGTCGTCATGGTCGCCGAGCGGAATCTCGTCGATCTCGACCGGCGGGTAGATGACCGTATCGGCCTCGCGGCGCCAGACTCGCTCGATCCGGCGGGCCACTTCGCGGGAGATTGCCACGATTACGTTGGGTCGGCGGGCCGTGCGGCGATCCCAGGTCTGCATGAAGGGTCGGATGGCACGGGCCGCAAGCCGCGCCGGAAGCGGCAGGCTCGAGCCGTCGAGGTAGGTGTCGAGGTCCCAGGCGTAGCGCATCGGCGTGTAGACATAGCTGATGTGCGTGGCGCCCGGCGAGGTGCGCACGGCCTTGCTGAATGCGATCGAGCTGCTCACCACCAGGGTCGGCCGGGCGAGCCGCAGCGTCCCGAAATAGAGCGCATAGAGGGGGAAGAGCGAACGGAACGCCTCCGACGGCGCGACCAGACGCTGGATCGGCCACGTCCGCACACGGGCCCCATCGAGCTGCCCCGCAAATGCGCGCCGATCGAAAAAGCTGGTGTAGACGGGAGCGCTCGGCAATAAGTCGGCAAGTGCCACGGCGCACCGTTCGGCACCCCCGGGCGTCACGAAGAAGTCGTGAACGATGGCCGCGCTCTGTGTTCCATCGGGTGGCCCGGCACCGCGATTCATCGCGCCGTCCCTTCCCGTCTGGCTACCATTCGAATCCATGGCCCTCGACCCCCGTGGATGGGAGAGCACGTCGGCGACGTGGCTACGCTCGGCATGCACCGTGCTCGCCGCGGCACTGGCCCTTCAGCTGCCGGCGGAATTGATCTCGCCGCTGGTCCGCGTCGGGCCGCTCGGCGTCACCAATGTTGAGGCTACCGGATATCTCCTGCTCCTCGCATGGCTGGCCGCCATCGCGACGCGAGCCTTGCCACGCCCGCGGCTGCGCTGGTGGGTCCTGGTCGCCATCGGCATCTTCCTCGTGGGCGCGGCGATCGCAGCTGGCCTGGCGCTCTACGACCGCGCCACGGCGGGCAAGGTGCTGGCGCGAATGGTCGTCGCGTTGGCCATCGGGCTGGCCGCGGCGTCGCTCGTCTCGAGCGGCGGACGTCGCTGGCAGATCGTGGCGGCCGCGGGCCTGGTCGGCGCGTTATTCAGCGCTGTGACCGGCCTGATCGAGTTCACCACCGGTTGGACGGTGCTCGGTCGGTTCTTCGCCCTCTTCCGCGTGGCGCCGATCAGCATCGGCGGCTTTGGCACGCGTGCGACCGGCACCCTCCTCCATCCCAACCTCGCCGGTTGGTATTGGGGGGTGTGCGCGATCGCCGCCATCGCCGGTGCCCTCTACCAGCGAGGGCTGGTTCGCATCGGGCTCGTCGGCGCTGGCCTGATCCTCTATGCCGCCCTCGTGCTGACGCTCAGCCGGGGGGCGCTCCTGGGCATCCTGGCGGCGGGAATCGTGCTAGCGATTCTCATGGTTCGGGGCCACGGGCGGCGGTTCCTCCCGGGAGCGACGCTCATCGTCGCTCCGCTGCCGGTCATCGTGGTGCTGCTCTCCGTGTTCTCGCCGCTCATCGCCGCACGCCTGAGAACCGAGACCGACATCGAGTGGTACCACTTCGCCGTAGCCGCACCACCAAGCATGGTTTCCACGGCGGCCACACTGACGATCCCGATCACGGTGACCAACGACGGCCCGATCGTGTGGCCATCAAGCGGGACGGGCAGCGTCCTGGTCTCATACCACGTTCGCATGACGAACGGAACCTACTACGACTACGACGGCATCTCGACCGAGCTGCCCGGCTCGCTGCCCCCGCACGGATCGGTCACGGTCGACGCGCACGTGCTGGTGACCGGTCGGCTGACCGAGGCGGTGATCGAATGGGACCTCCGGCAGCGGGGCGCGACCTGGTTCAGCCTCCGGTTGCCCGCCACGCTGTCGACGACCCGGGTCCAGGTCCAGCACGCCCAGACCGAGCCGACCAAACCGGTTCAACCACCCCCGAACGCCGCTGCGCAGCAGCTGCTGCGCAGCCAATCCTTTGGACGAGGCGACCTGTGGCGCATCGCGGTGGAGATGATCGAGGCTCGACCGATCTTTGGCATTGGGCTGGACAACTTCCGCCTCGGGTACGGCGATTGGCGCGGGCTCAGTACTTGGGACACCACGATCAACACGAACAACATGTATCTCGAGCTGCTCGTCAGCGTGGGACTCTTCGCGCTCCCGCTCGCCGCGGTGGGTGCGGCGGCCCTGCTCCGGCTCCTTCGCACCGTGCGACGCGGGAGTGGACCGGAGGCGCTCTGGCTCGTCACGCTCGTGGCGCTCCTGGTGCACGGGCTGCTTGATTCGTTCGTCTTGTTCTCGACTGCACTCTATCTCGGCGCGTTCGCCCTGGCGGGTGGCTCCCTCAGGCGGCGCGTCACCAACCGACGGGCCGACTCATGAGCGACGAAGTCCCTTCCCGAGACTCAGCCCTTGATCTGCGAGCCTCCGCGCGCTGGCTCTGGCGACCGGCCGCTCGGCGAAGCCTCCTCCGGCTCAGCGCCGATGTCGTGGGTCGCGCCCTGCAGCTCATCATCCTCGTCGCGGTCGCCCGTCGCCTGGACAGCGCGACCTTCGGCACCATCGTCGTGGGATCGACGACGGGCCTGCTCGTCGGCCAGGCCGCCGACCTGGGACTGCAGCTGACCGTCGCCGCCGATACGGCTCGCCGGCTCATCCGGACGAGCCTCTCGATCGGTTCTGCGCTCGCAGTGAAGGTCGTGCTCACCCTGGCAGCGGTGCCGATCTTCGCGCTGCTCTTCGTCCTCCTGGGCGCCGATTCGGCTGCGGCCGGCGCCGCACTGGTGGCCGCCGCGTTCGCACTCGACTCGTTCGTCCAGTTCTGTGCCACCACCTTGCGCGCCGCGAACGCCTTCTGGCACGACTGGCTGGTGAGCGTGACACCGCGCCTCTTCGCCGTGTTCTTCGTGGTTCCGGTGGCCCTCTCACTTCCGGAGCCGCGCATGATCGGCTTCGCCTGGCTCACGGCCTCCGTCATCTCCGCCATCACCGCGATCGTCGTGCTGGGCTCGCAGCTGGGCATCGGCGCGCCGCAATTCGCGGTGGCGAAGGACCTGCTGAGGCGATCGTGGCCGATCGGCGCATCGATCGTGGTCGGCATGGCCTACACGCGGATGGGCCTGTACATGCTCGAGGCGTTCCGGTCCAGCCAGGACGTGGCGATCTACGGCATCGCCGGTCGCCTCACCGATCCGACCTACCTCATTCCCGCCGCAGGGGCGGCGATCTTCTACCCCTCCTACACCCGCACCCTGCACGAGCGTCCCAACGTCGCAGAGAAACAGCTGCGACGCTGGATCCTGGCGATCACCGGCATTGCCCTTGCCACCTATCTGCTCCTGGCCGTGTTCGGGGAGTTCGTGGCTCGGATCCTCTTCGGAGACACCTTCGCGGCCTCCGGCCTCCTCCTGCGCGTACTGGCTCTCGTCATCGTCCCCGGCTTCATCAGCTACATCCTGAACCAGGCGCTCATCGCGCGCGGTCAGGCACGCTACAACCTGATCGTGATGGCCACCCTCCTGACGCTCAGCGTCATCGGCAACCTGTGGGCCGTTCCGGCCTTCGGGATCTGGGGTGCGGCGTGGGTGGCGGTGGGTATCGAGATCCTCCTCCTCGCCGCACTCCTCCAGCCGATCCTTCGCAGGACGCAGCCGTGAGCCTGCAGATCGCCTATGACGCGGGGCCTGCGCGCTCTTCTCCAACCGGGGTGGGCGTCTATGTTCGTGACCTGGGCCTCGCGCTCAAGTCGGCTTACCGGGATCGGATCAGGATCTTCGGCTCGCGTCGCGATGGGCCGCTCGCCCCCGTCGCCGATGGCTACATGCATCTCGAGCGCTACCAGATCTGGATGCAGGGCTGGGGATCGCGCGAGGCTCTCCGGACCGGAGCCGAAATGGCCCACTACACGAATGCGGTCGCGCCGATCCGATCGGCGCTGCCGTTCGTGCTCACCGTCCAGGACCTCTCCGTTCTGCGCTTTCCGCGCTACCACCCGATGCGCCGAGTCGCCTCGACACCCATCATGGTCTGGGCCGTCCGACGTGCGCGCCGCATCCTGGTGCCATCGACCGCAACTGCCGATGAGCTGATCCGCCTCCTTCACGTGCCCGCCAGGAAGCTCGTCCTCACCGAACTTGCCCCGGGGGACCAGGGGCCGCCAGTGGCTGACTCCCGCGCGCAGGAGGTCTTGCGCTCCCTTGGAATGTCCGAACGCCCGTACGTCCTCTCGATCGGGACGCTGGAACCGCGGAAGAACGTGCACCGGCTCGTCGCCGCGTTCGAGCGCACCGCGGACAGAGACAGCCTGCTGGTGCTGCTGGGGGGCCGCGGCTGGCATACCTCGGTCATCGACCGCGCCATCGAACGGAGCGAAGCGCGCGACCGTATCCGGGTCCTGGGCTACGTCACCGACGAAGAGCGGATGGTGCTGCTTCAGCACTGCACGGTCTTCGCCTACGTGTCGATCTACGAGGGCTATGGGCTCCCCGTCGTGGAAGCGATGAGCGCGGGGGCTGCCGTCGTCACCTCCGCCATCTCGTCGATGCCCGAGGCCGCGGGCGGCGCAGGGGTCCTCGTGGATCCGTATGACATCGCCTCCATCGCGGCCGGGGTGGACGAGGCGCGCGCGCGCCGCGACGAGTTGATCGAGGCCGGCCTCGAACGGACGAGGCACCTGACCTGGGAGAGGACCGCCGGGGCAACGATGGTGGCGTACGAATCGGCGTTCGACCAATCGGTATGATGCCGGGGTCCGCTGCCTGCCCGGGCTGCCAAGGAGCCGTGACCAGCCGATGACGAAGACCGCACTGATCACCGGGATCACGGGTCAGGATGGCTCGTACCTCGCCGAGCACCTGCTCGCGCAAGGCTACCGGGTGGTCGGCATGACCCGGCGAGCGAGCACCATGACCCACGAGCGGATTGCCCACCTCGTCGATGACCTCGAGATTGTGCAGGGCGACCTGCTCGACCAGTACTCGCTCTCCGAGGCCCTGCGGACTGCCCACCCGGACGAGGTCTACAACCTCGCAGCGCAGTCGTTCGTGCCCACCTCCTGGAACCAGCCCGTCCTGACCGGTGAGTTCACCGCGCTCGGGGTCACTCGCATCCTCGATGCCGTCCGCCAGGTCGATCCGGGGATTCGCTTCTACCAGGCGAGCTCGAGCGAGATGTTCGGGAAGGTCACCGAGGCTCCGCAGCACGAGCTCAGCCGCTTCCACCCGCGCTCACCGTACGGAGTGGCGAAGCTCTACGGCCACTGGATCACGGTCAACTATCGGGAGAGCCACGGCCTGTTCACCACCAGCGGGATCTTGTTCAACCACGAGTCACCACGGCGTGGACTCGAGTTCGTCACGCGCAAGATCAGTGACGGCGTCGCCCGCATCAAGCATGGGCTCAGCACAACGCTCCCATTGGGAAACCTCGAGGCCAAGCGAGACTGGGGCTTTGCCGGGGACTACGTGCGAGCGATGTGGCTGATGCTGCAGCAGAAGGAACCAGACGATTTCGTCATCGCCACCGGCGAGACGCATTCGGTCCGCGAGTTCTGCGAGCTCGCCTTCGGCATTGCGGGGCTTGACTACCGCGACCATGTCCAGACCGACGAGCACCTCATCCGCCCGGCCGAAGTCGACCTGCTTGTCGGAGATGCGTCGAAGGCGCGCTCCGTCCTGGGCTGGGAGCCCGAAATTCGCTTCGGGGAGCTGGTCAGGATGATGGTCGAAGCAGACCTTGAGCTCATCGAGGACGAGATTCGCCACGGCACCGCGCGACATCGGGCTCCGCTTCCGACCGGTACGTGAGAGCGGTCGTCATCGGCGCCGACGGGTTCGTCGGAAGGCACCTCGTCGAGCATCTGCGCACCAAGGGCGACGAGGTCACCGAGGTCGTCGGACCGCGCTCCCCGACGGCACACGCCGCCGCCATAGCTCTCGATGTCCGCGACGCGGAGGCGGTGCTCGCGCAGGCGGAGACATGGCACGCCGACGCCGTCTACCACCTGGCGGCCGTCTCCTACGGACCCGATGCCGCGGCAGACCCGCGGGGAGCGCTCGCCACCACCCTGGGCGGAACGCTCAATATCCTGGAGGCGGCGGCCGCGCTCACCGAACCCCCGGTCGTCTTCGTCCCGGGCTCATCAGAAGTCTACGGCGCGCCGGACCTGGATCGGATTCCCGAGTCCACACCGCTGCGGCCGATCAACGTCTATGGCGCCACGAAGGCCGCACAGGAGATGCTGGCGCTGGCCTACGGAGTCGCTCGCGGCATGCGCGTCGTGTGTTCACGCTCGTTCAACCACATCGGTCCAGGGCAGCGGGAGAGCTTCGTCCTCCCCGCCTTCGCGCGACAGCTGCGGCAGATCGGCTCGGGTGGAGCGGAGCCACGGTTGCATGTCGGAAACCTGAGCCCGATTCGAGACTTCACCGACGTTCGCGACGTGGTCGCCGCCTACCGGCTGCTGGTCGCCGCGGACCACAGCGGCGACCCGGTGAACGTCGCGAGTGGACGCGGGATCAGCGTCGGCGAGCTGTTGGACCAGCTCATCGCCGTAAGCGGATTGGATGTCGCGGTCGAAACCGACCCGGCGCGCGTGCGCGCCCACGATCCACCGCGCGTCGTGGGCGATCCCTCGCGACTCCATGAGATCACCGGTTGGAGCCCGCACATCAGCCTGGCGCAGACGGTTGCGGACGTCTGGGCGGATGCGGAGCTGCGCTTCGGCTGATCAGGTGCCGGGCGTCTCGGAGCTTCGGCCGGTCCCGCCCTCCTCGCCGGTCCCGCCGGTTCCGCTTCCTTCGCCCCTCGCGTCGCCGGCGAGATGGCTGGTCGCATCCACGGAGATCGCGGCGCCCGCTGTCGCGAAGACAAGGTAGGCGATTGGTGGCGCGGCGTAGGTCTGTGCCGTGAGAGATGCGATCACGCTCTCGACCATCACCAGAAGGACGCCAAGGGCGAAGGCACGCTCGGGACCGCTCGCTGCGCGTGACGCGATTCGCCACAGCAGCGCGATGAGCGACACGATGAAGGCCGCGTAGGCGAGCAGGCCGATCACTCCCGTCTCGGCAAGGACCATGGGCCAGAAGGTGTCCGTGACCGATCCGCTGTCGCCGCGCGCGATGCCGGGGATCTTCGTGAGGCCGTAGCGCGCGTACAGCGGGCTGTATTCCGCGCGGCTCATCTGGCTCCCGAAGCGCCCGAGCCCCGCACCCAGCGGGAAGTGGTCGCGCGCCACGGCGACGGAGGCGACGTAAAGCGCGGTGCGGGGAGGTACGGCGGCGATCGCGTCCGGATCGGGATCCGGTCCGAAGATCTGTGCGACTACCTGCGGGGGAGTCGCGTACTCATCGAGCGTCAGCTCGGCGAGGTTCGACAGCGGCGAGAAGAATGCGACAAAAACGATCACGATTCCCGCCGCCATCGGCAGCACGGTTCGCAGCCGGGTCGCGCGCGCGACGGAAGTCGGCCACTGCCACAGGATGGCCACGAGCAGCGCGACGGCCAGGCCGACGACGGACGTCCTGCGCCCCGCCAGGATCGTTCCCACGTTCAGCAGGAATGCGATCGGCAGCAGCCACCAGCGATGCCGAACGATGACCTGCGCGTAGAGGAAGAGGGCGGCGAAGACGCTGAACCAGGCGAGGATCGCCGGGTGCAGGAAGAGCGACTTGATGACGGTCAGCTCCCCACGGACCGAGGTGAACGGCGGCAGGGCGAAGCCGCGCTGGAACGCGACGGGGCTCACGAACTCGACGAATCCCAGGATGGTCACCACCACCGCCACGGCAACGATGACGCGACCGACGCGCAGGACGTCGCCCAGGGTCAGCGGGAGCCACGACACGATGTAGAAGATGGCGACGGCCTTGAACAGGAGGACCAGCGCAGGCAGCGCGATCGTCGCCGGCACCCCGTTCAGCGCGCTGGAGACGAGGCCAAGCGCGGCCACCACCAGGAGCGCAACCTCCCGGAAGCCGATGCGCAGTCGCCCGTTCGGGATCCCGTAGCGACGAACGCCGACGACAAGGAAAAGCGCCGTCGTCGCCTCCTCGAGGAGCCGGAGGTCGACCCTCAGCCAACGCTCGACGGTGAGCCCGAACAGCGAGAGGAGGAGCAACGCGGCGAGTCCTTCCGCCGCGCGGAACCAGAACAGGGCAGCCAGGACGATCGCCGCTGCCGCTGGCGTGAGCAAGAAGGCCGGTTGCCATCCGAGAGCGTGGATAGCGGCCGCGGCCCCCACCGCACCCAGCGTCGCGACCGCGATCCACACTGATGCGGAGACGCTGGAGCGGACGGCTGCCATGGCGGCGCATGCTAGTCGATTGGCGGTGCCTGGCGTCCGCGGGTATCGGGCTCGGCGGGATGAGTGGGCTGGTCTGGACTCAGCTGTCCGTCAGCGGATCAGCTGACGAGCCGGCCACGGTGCGTGCGTGCCGGTGCGCACACCGGTTCGCGCAGGCCGTTCGGATTCAGTACGCGCCGCGCGCGCTCAGGACCGCGCCGATCGTTCGCACCAAGATCTTGAAGTCGAGCACGAACCCCCGGCGATGGAGATACGCGACGTCGAGCCGAACGCGGTCTTCGAACGATCGATCCGAGCGGCCGTTCACCTGCCAGAGGCCGGTGATGCCCGGGCGGATGGTGAGGAGCTCCTCGGCCTCGGGTCGCGCCAGCAGCTCGTCTGGAAAATACGGCCGAGGCCCGACGAGCGTCATGTCACCTCGCACGACGTTCCAGAGCTGAGGCAGTTCGTCCAGCGACGTCTTCCTCAGCATCGCCCCGATGCGAGTTCGACGCGGATCATCGCGGAGCTTGCGGCTGACGTCGTACTCAAGCTGCCGCTCCTCGTTCGCGGTCAGCAGTTCGGCGAGGTGGTGGTGGCTCCCGTTGCGCATCGTCCTGAACTTCAACACGATGATCCGCCGGCCGTGCTGACCCAGCCGTCCGGATCGGTAGATGATGGGGAGGCCTGAGTCGAGCCAGGTGGCCGCCGCAATGGCGAGCATCACCGGCGAGAGGAGCACGAGGAGAACCGCCGAGCCCACGAAATCGGTGAAGCGCTTGCTCGCCTTGTACGCGCTTCGCTCGAGACGGATCTCTTTGGCGGCCGCTGTCCGTGGCTGCGTAGCCTGCTCCAAGGCGAACCTCCACCTCTGAGGTTGCGGTGTTGCACGCGCGGCAGGAGTACCCGCGTGCCCAGCGAGTCCGGCGGCAGTATAGGCCATGGTCAAGCCCGGACGTGGCCTGCCAGAAGGCTGGCGTGCCCGGCTGGCGCCGAGCCCCGGAGTCCGGCACACTCCGTGGCGCATGGCGAACGGACCGGCACGCGAGCCGCTCGAGGTGACCGTCGAGATCCCTCGGGCAGCCGCAACAAGTACGAGTACGACCATCGGCGGCACCGATTCGTCCTGGATCGCGTGCTGTACTCGAGCGTCCACTATCCGTGCGACTACGGCTTCGTCGACGGCTCGCTGGCCGATGACGGCGATCCGCTCGACGTCCTGGTCGTCATCAGCGAGCCGACGTTTCCGGGGTGCGTGGTTCGCGCCCGCCCCGTCGGCGTGCTCGACATGACCGACGACAAGGGCCACGACTACAAGATCCTGGCGGTCGCCCACGATGACCCTCGATGGGAGGAGACCCACAGGCTCGAGGATCTCTCGCCGCACCGCCTCCGCGAGATGGAGAACTTCTTCGAGATCTACAAGGAGCTGGAGGGGCGACCGACCGAGGTGCGCGGCTGGCTGGGGACCGATGAGGCCTGGCGCATCATCGAGCGAGCCCTCGCCGCCGGCCAGCGCGCGGCGGCGGTCGGCGGGGCGGAGAGCGAGACCGAGCCGGGCACCTGGCGCTGAGAGATCGGGCCCGGGCACGGGCTGATGACCCGCACGCGCGACCCTATCATTGCGCGCGATGTCTGAGCCCCCGCTGCGCCTTGCGTTCCTGGCCGATCCGAGGAGCGTGCACACCAGGCGCTGGCTGGAGTTCTTCGCCGAGCGGGGGCACCGGGTGGCGCTCATGCTCGCCGACGATCGGCCGGAAGCGGCCCTCGACTCCCGGATCGAGGTCCACCGTTACCGCCGCTTCGGACCGCGGCGCATCCCGTTCTTCTCGTCCCTGCAGGGCCGTGGCGCCCTGCGGCGCCTCCTCCACGAGCTGCGACCGGAGATCCTGCATGCCCAGTACGTCTCGCAATATGGCTGGCAGGCTCGCCGGTCGGGCTTCGAGCCCTACGTCGCGACGGCGTGGGGCTCCGATCTGCTTCTCGATCCCGGCCGCTCGCTCAGGGCCCGCTTCTGGGCTGGCCAGGTGTTGAGCCACGCAGCCCTCGTGACCGTGCCATCGGAGCATCTCGTGGGAGTCGCTCGGCGGCTTGGCGCACCCGAGGATCGGCTCCATCGGATCCCATTCGGGGTCGACACGCGTGCCTTCGTTCCCTCCGACGACCGGGAGGCCCTGGAGCAGGCCGGGTTGGGCGAGCGTCCAATCGTGTTCTCGCCGCGGGCGATTCGCCCGCTCTACCGACAGGAGACCGTCCTCTACGCCGTCGCGAGCCTGCCACGCCAGGTCACACTGGTCATGACCGGGCGCAACGCCGATCCCGGCTATCTCGCCCACCTGCGGGCGACGGCCGCGGAGCTCGGGATGGGCCAGCGGCTGAGGGTGATCGGGGACATCGGGCCGGAACTGATGACCAATCTCTTCCAGGCTGCCGACGTTGTGGTTTCGGTGCCCGAGTCGGATGGCCTGCCGATCTCGGTCCTCGAGGCGATGGCCTGCGGCGTGCCGGTCGTCTCGAGCGATCTGCCCGGGCCACGCGAGGCCCTCGGCGACTCGGCGGAACGACTGCTCGTTCCGGTCGCTGACGCTACCGCGCTGGCCGGCGCGATCGACCGCGTCCTTGGGCTGAGTACCGAAGAGCGCCGCGAGCTCGGGGTGGCCCTTCGCCAGCGCGCGATGCAGGAGTTCGACTTTCGGACCTGCATGGAGCAGATGGAACGGCTCTACTTCTCGATCCGGAAGGCCGCGTGACCAGTTCCCAGGACGGGTTCCGCCGCCGGGTGGCGGGGGTCTTCGCGACACGCGTCGCGCAATTCGTGATTGGATTCGCCAACTCGTTCCTGCTGGCGCGGCTTCTGGGTCCCGCCGGTCGCGGAGCGTTCTACCTCGTCACGCTGACGCCCACCGTGCTGGCATCGGTCGGGCAGTTCGGGCTCCCCTCGGCCTTGAGCTTCTTCTCGGGACGCGGCCGGTCGGCTGCGGCGCTGTTGCGGACCGCCCTGCTCGTCGGGATCGGGCTGGCGGCCGCGCTGGCAGCCGGGACGCTCCTCGTCCTCCCCTGGCTGGAGGCCACCGTGCTGCGAGCTGCACCAGCAGACCTCCTGCGCTTGGCGCTCATCTCGCTGCCCTTTCAGTTCGTCGCCGGGTTCATCGGCTCGGTGCTAATCGGGCGACAGGTGATGCGCAACTACAACCTGATCCTCATCGGCCAGACGGTCATCGCGCTCCTGCTGACGATCGTCCTCGTCGCATGGCTCGGGCTCGGCGTCTTCGGCGCAGTGCTCGCGAACATCCTCGTCGCGGCGAGCGGCGCGGCCGCGGTGGCCATCGAGGGCCGGAGGCTGTTGCGCACTGAAGGCGGACGGGGGCCCGGCATTCGTGGTGGCGAGCTGCTGGGATACGGAATGCGACTCTACCCGGCGTCGGTGACCAGCTTCCTCAGCTACCGCCTCGACGTCTACCTGCTCGGGTGGCTGCTCGGCGACGCGGTGCAGATCGGGCTGTACAGCATGGCGGTCAGCCTCGCAGAGCTCACGTTCTTCGTCCCGGACTCGGTCGCCACGGTCTTCTTCCCCAGGGTTGCCGGCGCCGATCGTCTCAATGCCGACGAGATGACCCCGATGGTCTGCCGCTTCACGGTGCTCGTCACCCTGCTCGTCTCGCTGGCCCTCATCCCGGCAGCCTTCGTGGCGGTCAACGTCATCCTTCCGGCCTTCGTCGCCTGCATGCCTGCCTTCCTGGTCATCCTCCCCGGCGTGGTGGCGCTCAGCGTCTCGAAGATCCTCTCCTCGTACGTCAGCGGCCTGGGCCTGCCCGCGCCGGTCGCCCTCGCCTCCTCCGTCGCCCTGGTCATCAACGTCGTCGCCAACATCCTGCTCATCCCCACCGCCGGGATCGTGGGCTCCGCTGCCGCGTCGCTGATCAGCTACACCGTCCACGCGGTCATGCTGGTAACCATCTCGTCTGGGCTCGCCGGGAAGCCCGCCAGCGCATTCGTCATCCCCGGCGGGGCGGAGTGGACCCGGTTGGTGACCGGCCTGCGCCAGATCGCGGCGCTGCTCCGCCGCGCGCCGGCAGGCGAGGCTTCGTGATCGGGCGCCGTCTACTGCTGACGACCTACTACTTCCCACCGGTCGCCGGCGTGGGTGTGGAGCGCACCCTCAAACACGTGACATATCTGCCTGAGCAAGGGTGGCAGCCCGTGGTCATCGGCTCCGGGAACCCGGGCTACCGGCTCGTGGATCCCGCCTCCGTGGCGCGGATCCCACCCGGGACCGAGCTGCATCGGGGCTTTGCCGTCGAGCCAGCGCACATCCGCCAGCTCGCGCGCTGGTTGGGGAATGCCGCTCGCGGCGCCCGGCCGATCTCGAACGGTCTGGCGACTGATGCCGGTCCGGTGGAGGCTGAGTCGGCAACGAATCAAGGCGGGTCGGGCGGCAGCCGCCTGCGCGACGCGTTGAACGCTGCCTGGGCCTGGCTCATCCCTCGCACGTTCTTCCCCGATGAGCAGCTCCTGTGGGTGCCAGCCGCGGTGGCCGTCGCCCTCCGCGTCCACCAGCTCAGCCCGGTCGACGCGATTTACAGCTCGTCTCCGCCCGTGAGCAGCCACCTCGCGGCAGCCGTGGTCGCCTCGGTGACAGGCCTCCCGTGGGTGGCGGACTTCCGCGACCCATGGGTCGGCAACGCCTTCAACCGAGCGCTGACGCCGGTTCACGATGCCCTGCGCGGCAGCCTCGAGCGGCTGATCGTCCGATCTGCCGCGCGCACCGTCTTTGCCACCACAGCGCTGCGCGACGCCTACGCCCGCCGCTATCCGGCCCTTGCCGAGCGCTTCGTGACCATCACCAACGGGTACGACGCAGACGAGCTCGCCGATCTTGAGCTTCCTGCGGGCGGTGGCGATGGCAGCCGGCCGTTCCAGCTCGTCTATGCCGGCAGCGTGTACGGCGATCGCGAGCTGGAGGTCTTCCTCGACGGGGTCGAGCGCCTGCTCGCCGAGCGGCCGCAGCTCCGTGACGAGCTGCGCATCGAGTTCATCGGCTGGTGGAGTGCTGCCAACGAGCGGCTTGCAGCGAGCCGGCTGCCGCGACTCGCGCCAGTCGTACGTCATTCGGCCCAGGTTTCGCGGTCAGCCGCGCTCGCGCGGGTTGCGGCCGCCGACGCGGGCCTTCTCCTGCTCGCCGGAGGTCCTGACCGCGACCTCTTCGTCGGAGCAAAGCTCTTCGACTACCTGGGGCTTGATCGTGCGGTGCTCGCCGTGGCTCCCCCCGGCGAGATCCGCCAGATCCTATCGGGGCTCGACTGGGGTGTCGCGGTCGACCCGACACCCGCGGACGTGGCCCGTGGGCTGGAGGCGATCATCGCTGCCGGTCCGCCGTCCCACCCTGCCGACCCGGAGCGGCGGTTCGAGCGACGGCGCCTGACCGCACAGCTGGCATCCCTCCTCGACGAGGTGGTCTCCGCTCGACCAGCCTAGCCCTCGCCGGCCAGGACCGATGCCGCGGCTTCGCCGAGCGATCGCGTGGGGCGCCAGCCGAGCACCGATTCGATCCGGGTCGTGGACGCCTGCTGCCAGCTGACCGCAGCCGAACGTGGCGAGGCGAGCGCTGCCTGCTCGACCACCTCGCCCTGCCAGCCGGCCGCATCGGCGATCGCCCGGACGACATCGCGCGCCAGCACGGCCGTCCCGGTCCCGACGTTCAGGAGCGGGGCCGTCACGCCCGGGTGGAGCGCTGCCTCGATGATCGCGGAGGCAGCGTCGCGGAGGTCGATGAAGTCGCGCCACGCGTCGAGCGGCCCCATGGTGATCGCCTGGGCGCCGGACGCCCTCGCCTCCCGCACGAGGGAGGCGGCACGCCCGGGCATCGAGCTAGGCGGCATCCCCGGTCCGAGCGGGTTGAAGAGGCGCAGGACGACCCCGCTCACCACGCCGGACTCGACCGCGTTGGTCACCAGCAACGTCCCGCCGAGCTTGGTGACGGCGTATGCGGTGAGCGGGCGGGGGGCATCGTCCTCGCTGACCGAGCGTCCAGGCTCCGACGGCCCGTACTCCGCAGCTGAACCGAGGTGGACAAGGCGGACCTCTTCGGCGCGAGCGACCTCGAGCAGGCGCGCGACGAGGAGCACGTTGGCGCGGACGAGCTGCTCCGTCGAGCCGTCCACCAGGCCGGCGCAGTTGAGGACCGCCTCCGGGCCCACCCGGCGGACGATGTCACTAAAGGCATCGGCGCTCGTCTCGAGCAGGTCGAGCTGGAACCACGCCTCGTCGGAGCCGCCGGCCTCGGCCGCGATGCGGTCGAGACACGCGACCTGGTGGCCGCCGGCGAGGAGCTCGCGCCGGACCGCGCGCCCGATGAAGCCGCCCGCGCCGAGCACCAGCAGGCGGGCCATCGGCTAGCTCGCCGGAAGGAGCTGGTCGCGCATGCGGACGAAGTCGAGGTTGGCTCGGTCGTAGTCGTCGGGACGTCCGATGTCGAGCCAGTAGCCCTCGAACGGCAGGCTGAGCGGGTGCCGTCCATTGGCCAGCAGGTCGAGCACCAAGTCGTCGAAGCCGAGCGGCCGGTTGGGCGCGTAACTCGCGAGCGTGGCCCGCGAGAGGCCATAGACACCCATGCTCACCGAGTACGAGAGCTTGGGCTTCTCGTGGAAGCCAACGACCCGGTCGCCGCTCACCTCCAGGACGCCGAAGTCGACGTCGACCTGCCGCGCGTAGGTGGCGATGGTCAACGGCGTTCCAGAAGCGGCATGCGTCGCCAGCACGGCGCCGAAGTCGAGGTCGGTGAGGATGTCGCCGTTCAGAACGAGGAAGTGCTCCGGGAGCCGGTCGAGAAGACGCAGGACCGGGCCCATGGTGCCGAGCGGCTGGTCCTCGGCGGCGTAGTCGACCGCGAGCCCCCACTGCGATCCGTCACCGACGACCGCCTGGATCAGTGATCCCTGGTGCCCGATGGCGAGAGTCGCGCGCCCGAACCCGCGCCACGCCAATTGGCGCAGGACGATCTCGAGGATCGAGAACTCCTCGCCCACCGGCATCAGCGGCTTGGGCAGCGTCGTGGTGTACGGCCGCAGCCGCGTCCCCTTGCCGCCGGCCAGGACGACCGCGTGACGGGCCGGGTCAGTCACAGGTTGAAGACCGCGGTCTTGTAGCGGGCCAGGTTTGACGGCTCCGAGAGCCAGGCGATCGTCTTGCGAAGGCCGTCTTCGAGCCGATAGGTCGGCTCCCAACCGGTGAGCTCGCGCAGCCGGCTCGCGTCGCAGAGCAGGCGCTGCACCTCCGAGGCGTCCGGCCTGAGCCGCTCCTCCTGCTGGGCCGGCTGCACCTCTAGCTCCATGAGCTGGCCGATGGTGGTGAGCAGATCGCCGATTGAGATTTCCCGTCCCGTCCCCGCGTTCAGGACCTCACCGGCCACCTTCTCCAGGGGGGCGGTGCCGACAGCCAGGAAGGCGGAGGCCGTGTCCGCCACGTAGGTGAAGTCTCGCGTCGGGGTCAGCGCCCCGATCCGGATCTCCCGCTCGCCAGACGCCACCTGGCTGATGATGGTGGGGATCACCGCTCGCGCCGACTGTCGCGGGCCGAAGGTGTTGAACGGCCGCAGCGTGACGACGGGCAGGCCAAAGGAGAGGTGATATGCCTCCGCCAGCTTGTCGGCGGCGATCTTTGACGCCGAGTAGGGGGATTGGGCCTGCAGCGGGTGGGACTCGTCGATCGGGACGCGGCGCGCCGTGCCGTACACCTCGCTCGTCGAGGTGCACACCACCCGCGCCGTCTCGTGGCGCCGCGCGGCCTCCAGCACGTTCAGCGTGCCGCCGGCATTGGTCTCGAGGTACGAGCGAGGCGCTCGATACGAGTACGGGATGGCGATGAGCGCGGCCAGGTGGTAGACCACATCGGCACCCGCGACGAACTCCGACGCCGATCGCTCGTCGCGGACGTCTCCGAGCACCACCTCGACGTTGGCCAGGACCCCGGCCGAAAGCGCCTCGAGCCAGCCCCACGAGTTGAACGAGTTGTAGAGCACCATCGCCCGCACCCGCGCGCCGGACTCGACGAGCGCCTCAACCAGGTGCGACCCGATGAAGCCTTCCGCGCCAGTGACCGCGGCGAGCGTTGACACGGGTTGACCTCCCTGGAGGGTGCTGGACGGTGGCCTATGGTAGCCGGGAGATGGACAAGACCGCGGCGCACAGCTGCCGCGGTCTCGTGACCCCTGAAACGCATGCTGCTCCCGTTCAGTTGCAGGCCCGCCATCGGCTCAACCGGTCAGAAGGCCTCCAGGTAGCGTGACAGCTCCCAGCCGGAGACCTGCATGCGGTACTCGTCCCACTCCTCGGTCTTGGCCTCGACGAAGCGCTCGTAGACATGCTCGCCGAGCGCCTCGCGGATCACCTTGTCCGATCGGAGCTCCTCGAGCGCGTCGCGCAAGGTACCCGGCAGCTGCCGGATCCGCCGGCTCTCCAGCTTCGCCGGGTCGAGGTGGTAGAGGTTCTCCTCCACGGGGGCGGGCGGCTCGAGCTTGCGCTCGATGCCGTCGAGCCCGGCGGCCAGCATGCAGGCGAACGCCAGATACGGGTTCGACGAGGGATCCGGGCAACGCAGCTCGATCCGCGTGCTGTTCAGCTGGCCCTTGCTTATCTGCGGAATGCGGATCAGCGCGGAGCGGTTGATGCGGGCCCAGCCGATGTAGACCGGGGCTTCGTATCCGGGCACCAGGCGCTTGTAGGAGTTCACCAGCGGGGCGAGGACCGCGATCATCCCCCGCGCGTGCTCCAGCGTCCCGGCGATGTACTGGCGCGCGATGGTCGACAGCCCGTAGGGGTCGCCGGGATCCGCGAAGGCGTTCTTGCCCTTCTTGATATCCCACAGGCTCTGGTGGGTGTGCATCCCCGACCCGTTGATGCCGAAGATCGGCTTGGGCATGAAGGTGGCGTGCAGGCCATGGGCGCTGGCCACCGCTTTGAGGGTCGTCTTGAAGGTCACCGCGTTGTCGGCGGTGCGCAGCGCATCCGCGTACTTGAAGTCGATCTCGTGCTGGCCGGTAGCGACCTCGTGATGCGCCGTCTCGACCTCGATCCCGATCTCTTCCAAATCGTTCATCATCTCCTTGCGCACCTCGGTGGCGAGGTCGGCGGAGAGGTCGAAGTAGCCCGCCGAGTCGTGCGGCAGGGTCCCCACCGCGCCCTCGTCACGGCGCAAGAGGAAGAACTCGAGCTCCGGCCCGGTGTTGAACTCGAATCCAAGCTTGCGGGCCCGGTCCACCTGGCGTCGCAGGACCCAGCGCGGGTCGCCCGGGAACGGCTCGCCATTGGGGGTGTAGACGTCGCAGATGACGCGGGCCGCGCCGGTCTCGAGCTTTGTCCCGTCCGGGGCAATGCCCGGCTCCCAGGGGATCGGCGAGAAGGTCGCCAGGTCCGGAACGAGGAACATGTCCGACTCGGCGATCCGCGCGAAGCCCTCGATGCTCGAGCCGTCAAACCACTTTCCGTGCTCGACCGCCTCGGTCAGCTGGTGCATCGGGACCTGGACCGACTTCACTGCCCCGACGATGTCGGTGAACTGCAGTGAGACGAACCGAAGATTGCGCTCCTCGGCGACCTTGAGGGCAGCGCCGAGATCCTTGCTGGCCATGGGGACTCCTCTCGTCAACGTTCGTAAGGGGTACTGCTGAGGCTACCTCGCGGAACGGACTGGCGTGGTCGATTTGGACCGATGGCGCTCCCGTCACCGCTGCCGAGCCGTCTCGCCGGACACAAGCCAGCTCGCAGGGACACAAGCCAGCTCGCCGGATCGGCGCTAATCCGCGCCTGGTGATTCTTCTGGCGCCGATGTCCCGCCGGAACGGCGGTAACTACCACCGAGCGATGGTTATCCGCGGTTCGGGGGCGCGGGTAGGCCCGACCGTGCCGTAACTCTCAGAAGCCGCGCGTTAACGGACGTTGGGCCCGCTGCGGCGGGACGTCGGCATCGGATCTCGCCCCTCACCGGCCGGGCTCGTCCGCCTCACGGAGGATGGCGAGGGCGTCCGCGGGTCGGCGGGGATCCACGCCGAGCTCGACCGTCGCCCGCCGGAGGCGGTAGAGGACGGTATTGCGGTGCACGCCCAGCTCCCGAGCGGCGGTGGCTACTCTTCCATTGCTGCGAGCCACCGCGATCAGGGTCTCGCGCAGCACGTCGCGGCCCGGCAGCGGCGCCTCGCTCGGGGCGCTCGGGGCGGGAGCGCGATCAGGCTCGTCGGGCGCGTGCATCGGTCTGAGCTCGTGCGGCCGGCTCGGCTGCCGCCGGAGCAGGGCGCGCAGGGTGATGGTCAGCGACTCGGCGGCGATCTCATCGATGCGGGCGAACGGCAGGTCGTCGAAGAGCCAGACCGACGCCCCGTGGCGTATCCGGCGCTCGAGGATATGGAGCC
>JALYLB010000170.1 GCA_030774475.1 Chloroflexota bacterium
CGCTCCCGGGTGGCAGTGGCCGGTGCAGAGGCGCCAGTGGCGCTCGAGGTCAATGGCAACGGCGCCGAGTCGGCTGCGCCGGTCGCCCCCGACGAAGTGGGGGAGACCGACGACGAGGCGGGACCCGATCTTGCCGCGGGAGCCGGCAACGACGCCGCTCTCGAACAGGTCGAGCGCACCTGGGACCTGCCAACCCTCGATGCTCTCGCCGATGCACCACCGTCCAGCGCGGCGCAGATGGACCTCACCGCCAAGGGGCTACGGATCCGCGACACGCTGGCCCACTTCGGCATTGGCGTGAAGGTGGCCCGCATCCAGGAAGGTCCGGTCGTCACCCAGTACGCGCTCGACGTTGAGCCGGGGATAAAGCTGTCGCGGATCGAGGGCCTCGCCGATAACTTGGCCCTCGCGCTGTCCGCCCGCTCGATCCGGATCCAGGCCCCGATCCCCGGCGAGCCGTTCGTGGGCGTGGAGATCCCGAACTCGGCCTTCGACCTGGTGACGCTCAAGGAGGTCCTCGGCTCGAGCAACTTCGAGGAGATGGCCGCTCGCAGCAAGCTCGCCTTCGCGCTCGGGCAGGACGTGGCCGGGCAGCCGTTCAGCGCGGATCTATCGAAGATGCCCCATGTGCTCATCTCCGGCGCCACGGGCTCGGGGAAGAGCGTCTGCGTCAACGCGATCATCTGCTCGTTCCTGATGCGTGCCGACCCGACCGAGGTGAAGCTCATCCTCATCGATCCCAAGCGCGTCGAGATGGCGCAGTACCGGGGCATCCCGCACCTCTATACCGAGGTCATCGTCGAGCCTGAGCGGGCGGTGAACGCCCTCAAATGGACCGTCGGCACCATGGAGGCTCGCTACCACGCCTTCGCCCAGCGAGGGGTGCGAAACATCGCCGGCTACAACGAGATCCTGCGCGCGGGCGAGCCGCGGATGCCTTACGTCATCGTCGTCATCGATGAGCTCGCGGACCTGATGATGGTCAGTGCCTACGAGGTGGAGGCGACGATCACCCGCATCGCCCAGCTCGCGCGCGCGACCGGGATCCACCTGGTGGTGGCCACCCAGCGGCCATCGGTCCAGGTCATCACCGGCCTGATCAAGGCCAACATCCCCAGCCGGATCGCCTTCGCCATGACCTCCGGCGTGGACTCGCGGACGATCCTGGATACCACCGGCGCCGAGGACCTCCTGGGCCGTGGCGACATGCTCTACCAGCCGATCGATGCGCCGCGGGCCGTCCGGTTGCAGGGCGTGCTGGTCACCGACGCAGAGATCGACGAGCTCGCCCGCCACTGGCGGGCGCAGGGTCCGCCGCAATATCGCCCGGAGATCACCGCCCCCAAGCGCGACGGACAACCTGGTGGGCGACCCGGCGAGGGCGACGAGGACGCCGATGCCGATGCCCTGCTCCACCAGGCGGTCGACATCGTGCGCCGCGCCGACAAGGCATCGGCCTCGCTGCTGCAGCGACGACTGCGAATTGGCTACGCGCGGGCAGCACGCATCCTGGACCAGATGGAGGACCGCGGGATCGTGGGCCCCGCGGACGGCAGCCGATTCCGCGAGGTGCTCGTCACCTCCGACGGCTGGGGCGGGGAGATGGAGCCCGATGAGGACGATCGGTGACCGAGGAGCTCCACAAGCTCGGTGAGGTGCTGCGCGCCGCTCGGGAGTCGAGGGGCGTCGACCTGGCTCGCGTCGAACGCGACACCAAGATCCGGGTCCGCTACCTCTCGGCGCTGGAGCGCGGTGAGTACCGAGAGCTGCCAGGTGCGGTCTACACCAAGGGATTCCTGCGCAACTACGGCCACTACCTCGGACTCGACCCCGAGAACCTGACCGACCTCTACCGGCTTGAGACCAACGGCACCGGAGTCGAGCGAGCATCACCCGCGCCGCCACGGCCGATCACGATCAGGCGTCCGCGCGCCCTGGTCGTGACTTCGGGTGCCATCGCCGCCTCGCTCCTCACCGTGGCGGTCATTGCGTTCGTTGGCTACCTCGCCTACGAGTTCGTGACCTTCGCTCGTACGCCGGACCTGCGGATCGACCATCCTGCGGGCGACGTCGCCGCGTACCGCCAGACCAGCTACACCATCAGCGGGGTCACTGAGCCGAACTCGACGATCACGGTTGACGGGTTGCGCGAGAACCCACAGGTGAAGGCGAATGCCCAGGGCCACTTCTCGGTGAGCGTCAAGCTGGTTCCAGGCTCCAACGTCATCAGCCTGGTGGCGTGGGACCCGGTCACCCAGCGCAACTCGGAGAAGAAGACCCGCACGATCAACGTCGACCTGGGTGGCGCGAGTCCCACCCCCGCGGGCGGGAGTCTCGCGCTCGTCAATCCCCGGGAAGGCGCGACGCTCACTGGCCCCGTCAGGGTCACGGGCACCGCGGATCCAGGCGGCAAGGTCGCGATCACCGCCCGGCTCGTCGCGCCGGCGGCTCCACGCTTCACCGTGAAGACCTCGTTCGGCAAGGCGGTCGCCGTTCCCGCGCCGAACCCCGGCCTGCTCGTCAGCTCCAACGCGGTTACCGCCGCGAATCGCACGTTCGCCGCGACGTTGACACTCGCGGCGGGCACTTGGGAGGTCACCGCATCACCCGGCAGCGCAACGACCGGATCGGTGACGCGACGGATCACGGTTGGCCTCGCGGCGGGCCTGCACGGCACCCTCGTGGTGAGCGGGAGTAAGTCGTACGTGCTGCTCCTCCAGGACGACGTGGCGTTGATCGGGGTCTCCGGTCACGTGCTCAGCAGCGGGAAGTCGGTCGGGGTCGCGGCCAAGCGGACGATCCTCGTGCGGGCTGGCAATGCGGCAGCGGTCCGGCTCACGATCAACGGCGTGACGCTGGCGGTCATGGGAGGGCGCGGCGAGGTCGTGGAGTGGGTCATCACCGCGCGCTGACGCGGATCGGGGCCGGCTGGCACGCGCGGCGCTGCGTCCGGCGGACAAGATAGGGTGAGGGACTGAGGGCAGATGGCCGGAGAATCGAGCTTCGACGTGGTGAGCGAGTTTGACCAGCAGGAGCTGGTAAACGCACTCGACCAGACGCGCCGCGAGATTGCCACGCGCTTCGACTTCAAGGGCAGTCATTGCAGCCTGGACCTCGGAAAGGAGGAGATCACCCTGCTCGCCGACGACGAATTCCGCGCCAAGGCGGTGCGTGACCTCGTCGAGTCCAAGGCGGTGCGGCGCGGCCTGTCGCTGAAGATCTTCGACTGGGGCAAGCCCGAGGCAGCCGCGGGCGGAACCCTCCGCCAGCGCATCGGGCTCAGGCGAGGCCTCACCAGCGATCAGGCGAAGGAGATCGCCA
Source organism: Chloroflexota bacterium (assembly GCA_030774475.1). GTDB lineage: Bacteria > Chloroflexota > Limnocylindria > QHBO01 > QHBO01 > CF-82. The sequence continues at coordinate 3,322 of JALYLB010000170.1, forward strand.
AGATCGTTCGCGAGCGATTCCCGAAGGTGAAACCGGTGATCCAGGGAGATGCCGTGCGCGTCTCGGCCAAGAGCAAGGACGAGCTCCAGGGGGTCATCGGCCATCTTCGCGGGCTCGACTACCCAGTCGCCCTGCAGTTCACGAACTACCGCTGAGGAGGACCGATGGTTGGCGGCCCGCCTCCCGACGATGCCATGCTCGAACGCCTGGCGGCCCAGCTGGGCGCGAGGCTGCGCGAGAAGCACTGGCGCGTCGCGACCGCGGAGTCCTCGACCGCCGGCCTCATCGGGCACGCCATCACCATGATCCCCGGGGCGAGCGACTACTACGTGGGTGGCGTCATCGGCTACACGAACCTGGTCAAGGAGCGGGAGCTCGACGTCGACGCCGGCCTGATTCGTGATCATGGCGCAGTCAGCGAACCGGTCGCCGCGGCGATGGCGGAAGGCGCCTGGCACCGCTTCGGCGTCGATTTGGGGGTGGCAGTCACCGGCATCGCTGGTCCGGATGGCGCGACGCCCGGCAAGCCCATCGGGCTCCACTTCATCGCCGCGGCGCGCGAAGGGCATCCTCCGGTGGTCGAGCGCCACGAATTCGGCTTCGCGCGCGACGGGAACCGCTCGGCCGCGGCCGCTGCGGCCCTGGAGCTGGCCATCCGGGAGGCATCGGCCTAACCCGGTGGTGCGCCCCGGCGAGCGGATCCACGTCATCGGCATCGCCGGCTCGGGAGCGGCGGGGTTGGCGCTGCTGGCGCAACGTGCCGGCGCGATCGTCGACGGATGCGACCTCGACACACCCTCCCCGTACACTCCTCCGCTGGAGAAGGCCGGGATCGTGGTCATCCGCGGCCATGACCCGGCGCATCTCGCCGGCGTCGATCGGGTGGCGATCACCACGGCGCTGCGTGCGGTGCCCGACCATGCCGAGTTGCAGGCCGCAGAGGCGGCCGGCATTCCGGTCGTCACCTGGCACGCGCTGCTCGGGGAGCTGATGGCGGAGCGGGGAAGGCTCGGCCTCGCCGTCACCGGCACGCACGGCAAGTCAACCACCACTGCGCTGCTCGGCCACCTGCTGGTCGCGGCCGGCATGGACCCAACGGTCGAGGTGGGCGCCTTCATCCCGGAGTGGGGGGCCAACGTGCGCCCGGGTGGGGGAGCGCCCTTCCTCGTCGAGGCGGACGAGTTCGGGGACAACTTCCTGGCCTACCATCCGGCGGCGGCGATCGTGACCAACGTCGAGATGGACCATCCCGACTACTTCGCCGATCGCGACGCGGTCCTCGCCAGCTTCGAGCGATTTGCGCGGGGGATGGGGGAGGATCCGAGGGTCGGCGGCCGCCTGCTGCTCACCACCGCGGCGGATCCCGGGGCGCAGGACCTGCTCGATCGCCTGCGGAGCGGGTGGCGAGGTCGGGTCATCCAGTACGGCCCGGGCGGCGAGATCGCGGCGGACGAGGTCCGCCTCGGGCCGGAGCGGACGACCTTCACCCTGTTCGACACGCGTTTTGACACGGTCCTGGCGGGGGAGCACAACATCCTCAACGCGACCGCCGCCCTCATCCTGGCACGGACCCTCGGGGCGCCGATGGGCGCCCTCGTCGGCGGGCTACGGTCGTTCGCCGGGGCCGGACGGCGGATGGAGCTCATCGCCGATACTGCCGGCGTGCAAGTCTTCGACGACTACGGACATCACCCGACGGAGGTGCGCGCCGCGCTGTCTGCCGCACGCCAGAAGGTCGGTTCCCGGCGGCTATGGGCCGTCTTCGAGCCACACATGTACTCGCGGACCAGGCTCTTCCTCGATGAGTTCTCGCGCAGCTTCGCCGATGCCGACGAGGTCGTGATCGCCGATATCTTCGCCAGCCGCGACAGCGATGAGGCGCTCCGATCGACGTCTGCGGTCGAGCTGGCCGATGTCATCGAGCGCGCATCAGGCATCCCGGCCATGGCGACCGGCGACGTGGAGGCCACCACGAGCTACGTGGCGGACCACCTCCGCGAGGGCGACGCGGTGCTCGTGCTCGGCGCCGGCAAGTCGTACCAGATCGCGCAGGGGCTAGGGAAGGCCCTGGCGGGCGGGGTCATCCAGCGTCCGCGTGGCTTCAGCGAGACCGGAGGTGGGGGATGAGCGGGGCGAAGGCGGCGGTCATGGGCGTGATCCTCGCGGTTGCGGTTTCGGTCTGCGAGCAGGGGATGGTCCGCCTGGTCGACGCCTCGGGGGCCCGCGACCAACCGGCGCTCATCCTCGTCCTGCTG
>JALYLB010000171.1 GCA_030774475.1 Chloroflexota bacterium
GGACCTCGGTTGACGCTCCCACCGTGCTGGTCCATCATCCGAGGTCGGGCGACTAGCTCAATTGGCAGAGCAAGAGACTCTTAATCTCTAGGTTCAGGGTTCGAGTCCCTGGTCGCTCACCATCGAATCTGAGCACGAAAAGGCCTCTCCGGCACTGCCGTGAGGGGCTTTTCGCTGGGCCTGTACCCCCGCTCGTACCCCTCTAGCCTCCGAGGATTTCGCTCATCCGTTCGGCTGAGCGCTGGGCCATCGAGCTCGTCCAGTGCGCGTAGACGTTTGCCGTCGTGGTGATCGAGGCATGGCCGAGAGCTCGGGACACCTCGAACAGATCCGCGCCGGCCTCGAGCTGCAAGGTCGCGAACGCGTGACGCTTGTCGTGGAACCCGCTGGCGTGGTACCCCGGCCAACGCAGCTCGCGAAGGAGGGAAACTCGCCGTCGGGCGACCGCGAAGGCGAATGATGACCTTTGACCGGGACGCCTATGTGGTGCTGCAGGTGCGGCCCGAAGCCCACCAGGGTCGTCATCGTGGCCGCTTACCGGGTGCTGGCCGCCCTCTACCACCCCGACCGAAACGGCTCGGCCGCGTCGACGCGACGCATGGCGGAGCTGAATGACGCCTACGCCAATCCGAACCGCCGATCGGCGCGCGGTTTTTGACAAGGCCCGTCGACTGAGATCTTCCGCGCCGGCGGCGGTCGTTACCCCACATAGCGCCCCTGCTACTGACGGCGCCTCCAGCGCAAGTCTCGACTTCGTTCGCTACGCCGGCTGGACCGTATCGGAGATCGCCAAACAGGATCTCGACTACCTGCGGTGGCTGAGTCGCCACTCGTCGGGCTACGATTTCGCCCGGAGATTGACCGAGTGCTGCGCGAACGGCCGGCAACGGCTGAGCGATAAGCGCGGAGCGAGCGATCGGCCGTAACCCTGGCGAGGGCCGGCGTCCCGCCCCTTCTTTCTTGACTGCCCGGCTAAGGCACCCTCTGGCGACGACGCCGGTCGTTGCCGCGAAGGCGATTCGCCGCCGGCAGCCAGGCAATCCCGGCCGCCAGCTGCAGCGCGACCCACAGCAGCACGAGGAGCCCGGGGACGCCGAGAACGGCTCCCGGCACGAACCACTGGCCCCCGCTCAGTGTCGGGAAGCTGCGGCCGACGTCGATGCCTGGCCCGGTTCCAGCCGAGGTTCGCACGCCAAGGCCCCCTCGACCGATGACTGCTTGGGTCTGATCAGCGGCCCCGCCAGATCCTGCGCCGCCCTCATCCGCCGATCCGGCAGCCACGACTCCGGTTGCCGGCAAACCGCTGTCGGACGGACGAGGTTGCTCGGTCGAGATGGGCGTCGCCGATGGCTGCGCCGGCCCGGGCTTCAGGGTCGCCGCCGCAGACGGGCTGGATGCGGATGGCGTCGGCGACGACGAACCAGCCGACGACGACGGCGGTGGTGGGGAGCTCGACGATGGGATTGGAGTCGGGGTTGGCCTGGGCGTTGGGGTCGGGCTGGGTGTCGGACTCGGCGTAGGCGTGGAACCCGAGCTTGGCTGCACGGTGAAGGCCAGGTTCTGCGCAATTGCGAAGGACCCCGAGCCGACGCAGGTGGTGCCCGACAGCTGTGGCTTGTTCCGGGCGCGTCCCGTCCACGTCATCGTCCCGACACTGGACGCCACTCCGACGACGCGGAAGACGGCCGTCTCGCCGCCCTTGAGATAGAGCTTGTTGCTCGGGTTGTTGAATGCGACTGCGTGTGCTGTCGTGGTTGCCTGCCACGACTGCCACCTGGAGCCCGATGTCGCCCCACCGATCGACAGGACCGACGAGCTGGTCACCGTGAAGGTCGTTGGCATGCTGATGTCCACGCAAGCCATGTCATCGCCGCCACTGGTGGTGCCGTTGTTGGTGACGCTGAGGCTGATCGTCGACGAGGCCCCTGCAATGAGGGTCAGAGGGGAGGCGGTCATCGTCGCTTGGCGAGCGGCGAGAGCCATCGTCGGCGTCATAAGCAGGGCAGACATCGCCGCCAGGAGGAGACCGAGGCGCCGACGCATCATGCCGCGGACCTCTGCGGGGTCCAGATGGCGGGGGCCTGCGTTCCGGGAAGGGGCGCGTCGGCGTCCGTCTCTATGCCCGTGATGAATGCCGTCACCAGCCGCTCCTCGAGCTGCGTGCCGGCCGCGTCACCGAGACGCTTGAGCGCCTCTTCGACGGCGAGCGCCTTCCGGTATGGCCGAGTGGTTGTCATCGCCGAGAAGGCGTCAGCTACGGCCATAATGCGGCCCACGAGCGGGATCTCCTCCCCGGCGAGGCCGCTCAGGTAGCCGCGCCCGTCCCATCGCTCGTGGTGATGCCGAACACCTGCCCGGACGAGGTCGGCAGCAGTCAGGTCGCGGACGATGGCGTCGCCCAGTGCAACGTGCTGCTTGAATACGTCGAACTCCTCGGCGGTCAGCTTGCCAGGGAGCCGCAGGAGCGTGTCGGGAATTCCAATCTTTCCCACGTCGTGGAGGAGGCCGGAGATCCGGATCGCCTCGATCGTCTCGTCGTCCACGCCCAGGCGCCGTGCGAGGAAGACCGCGTAGCGAGAGACGTCTTCGGAATGGAGCTTCGTATAGCGATCCTTCGTGTCGATGGCGATGACCAGGCCCTGGAGGACGTCGAAGGTGCCCATGGGCCGTCGTTCCTCCCCGACGCGCGCAACCTGCATCGCGTCTCCGCCGCTGCTCTTCGCCTCCTGGAGCGCGACGGCGGCGGCCGAGAGGAGCTCGGTGACGCTCGCGGCATTCTCCGGAAAGGATGCGATCCCGACGCTCATGGTCACGGGCAGCCGCTCCGTCTCCGGCAGCTCGACCGTTACCTCGGTGAGCTGCTGTCGCGCCTCGCCGAGTCGCTGTACCACGTCGTCGCTCGACAACCCGGGCCAGATGAGCAGGAACTCATCCGGCCCGTATCGTGCGACGCAGTCCCGGCAGTGCGCCGCTGCCTCCACGACATCCGCCACACGTAGGAGCACGTCGTCCCCCGCAGCGTGGCCGTGGGTGTTGTTGAAGAGACGGAAGTTGTCGATGTCGAGCAGCGCCACGCTGACGCGGCTCTCGCCCGATCGCACCGTCTCCACGGCTTCACCCAGGAGCGTGACGATCGCCCCGTGGTTGAGGAGATCAGTCAGCGCGTCTCGTCGCGTGGCGTCGACGAGCTGACGCTGCTGACGGCTGATGCGGGCCTGGGCAGCGCGGAAGATAAGGAAGAGGACGCCCGCCAGGACCAGGGCGGCCGCGATGACCACGACCAGGATGTCGCGCTGCGCCTGATCGGCCGCGGTCAGGATCGGGCGGGCGTCGCGCCACATCGCGACCACGGCAACGGTCGTCCCGTCGGACCGGACGATCGGGAGGTATTCCTGGATCGTGGTCGGCGCGGACAAGGCTGGACCGGCTTGGCCGGCCGCTTCTCCAGCCCGGGTGAGAGCGGCCGATGGCACTCCTGCGAGCGCAGTGCGCATCCCCTCGGTCATCGCCGGCCGGTCGCCGACGGCGGCGGCTTCGCTCGCGAAGCTGACCTGACCGCCCGGAGTACGAATCTCGACCCGGAGGATCTGGTCGTCGTGAACGAGCGAGCCGAGGCGTCGGTTGAGCTCCGCCCGACGCGCGATGCTGGGTGTCGTCCCGAGATCTTCGGCTTCGAGATTGCTGTTGACGAACAGCTCCGCCAGGGACGAGTCGCGCGAGAGGGTCGCATTTAGGCTCGCCGTCGAGATGTGGGCGGTCGTGATGGCCACGAGCGCGCTGGCGGTGACTCCGATGAGGACGAGGAAGGTGGCGAAAACGACGAGAAGCACGATCGGCGGACGCCGTTTGAGATCGCCGCCCTCTCGATTGCGAAGCATTGCCATATCGGATGGACGGTATTCGGACGGATCCGGGCGGTCGATAGGAGAATCGGACCCCGGCTCGGCGCTGTCCCACGCGTGCGATGCTCGGCGCGGCCGGTCGCCTGTCAAAACCTAGGACCCTGGAGTACTCCGGTCCTACGCGGGGCCGAGAGGTCGCGAGCCCGATGGGCCTCCGTCAGGCGATCGGCGCAGTCATCGAAGGGTGGAATGTTTCATGGGGTCATGCTGACAAACGCCCGGTGTCAGATAGGCGACACCGAAACGAACACTGGGCGAGGCGCGCAGACCTGGAGCCCCGCCCGCACCACTAGTTCCCTCCAGGACGGCGCCAGTGCCGCGGTACTGGCCTGCTTCGACTGGACCCGTCGGTCAGGTGCGCCATGATTGCGCGGATCTCGACGCGCTCGGCCCGCAGCCGGTCACGCAGGCCGTTGTAAGCCAACCAGTACGTCGCATATTCCCCGGTGGCGAGTACAGCTGGCAGCTGGCGTGAGCCTTCGGTGGGGAGATGCTCAATCACGGGAATGTAGCGGCCATCGCTCTCAGTGACAATCCGAGGCTTGATATGCCGATCGGAGCGCCGCCCCTATTCGAGGCGGTGACCTGGATGATGTGATCGGCCCCGAGTGTGTACCCATCCCGCCCATCACGACGCCCGTGCTGATCGTCAGCCGGAGGTCCGCCCGGTTCGCGCGAGGCTCCACAATCCGGAGTACTCGCAGGAGAGTGGAGAGCGCCGCGCCATAGATCGCCAGCCCAGTCGGCCAGTCCACGAGCTCCATCCTCCGCGTTCGGTGCCCCCCGCCGTACCCCTGAACGTCTAGATTCGCATGGTACGGGTGGACGCCGGTGGACGTTCTGTACGCTCATTCCGTGAGGCTGAGCGCGAGCGGATCGGACTCTTAATCTCTAGGTTCAGGGTTCGAGTCCCTGGTCGCTCACCATCGAAAGCAAGCACGAAATGGCCCCTCCGGCCCTGCCGCGAGGGGCTTCGTGTCAGGCTCATCGCCCTCACTCGTCCGCGACGGTGTCGACGGCCGGGGGAACGTCTACCTCAACAACATCGGCTTCGACTTCCCAGGTGCTGAGTTCGCGCCGGGGCTCCTGGCTTTGGTCAGCCCTGACGGCTCGGCCTCTCAGGTGGCGGATGGCGTCGCGTTTCCAAACGGGATGGCAATCACGCCAGACAACGAGACGCTCATCCTGGCGGAGTCCTACGGCAACTGCCTGACGGCCTACGACATCGCTGGCGACGGCACGTTGTCGCCTCCTCGGACCTGGGCCGATCTTGGGGGCGATCACCCGGACGGGATCTGCCTCGATGCGCAGGGCGCCGTGTGGTACGCCGACGTGGGCGCGAGTCATTGCGTACGCGTTCGCGAGGGTGGCGAAGTGCTTCAGACGATCGAGCTCGATCGCGGCTGTTTCGCCTGCATGCTCGGGGGCCCGGACGGGACCACGCTCTTCGTCATCGCGACCGACTACTCGGATCCGGCCGCCTTGATGAGCGGCCAGACGCGCACAGGCCAGGTAGTGACCGCGCCGGCGCCCGCTCCACACGCGGGTTGGCCCTAGGACCAGCTTCGCAAGCCCCCGTGGCGGAAGCGCCGCAACGGTCCAGGGTCGAGCCGCCTTCAGCCCAGGGCGGGCATGCGGGTTGCATTCCATCCCGGCGAACACGGCCGACTCAGGCCAGCAGGACCACGGGAGAGACCGATGTCTGGACGTAGATCGAGCCGCGCGCCGGAGAGACCACGACGATCGCTCTCCCAGCGGGCCGGCAACCACGGCGGCTCGGAACCATCGTGGGATGACCGCTTCCGAGAAATCTCCGACCAGCTGACCGATGCGCTGGGCACGCCCTGGGCGCTGCTCACTTCCGTGCTGCTGATCGTCGTCTGGGCGCTGACGGGGCCACTCTTTCGCTTCAGCGACACCTGGCAGCTGGTGATCAACACCGCCACCACGATCATCACCTTCTGGATGGTCTTCGTCATCCAGACCAGCCAGAACCGCCAGTCGAAGGCGGTCCAGTTCAAGCTCGACGAGCTGATCCGATCGATCCCTGGTGCGCGCAACCGGATGATCGAAGCGGAGCGGGCGACCGCTGAGGAGCTGCGACAAGAAGAGGAAGCCTTCCGTCGGACCGCGGAACAGGGCGAGAGCGCAGACGCGCCGCCGGGCGACCATCCAGCGGGACAAGACGTGCACGACGGGCGCTAGGCGGCAGCCCGGGGGGACTCGTGCTACCCTCGCCGACGCCCTGATCAGCGAGCAGCAGATGCTCGCCTCGTTGGTCGCGGCGCTTCTTCCAGACGAGGGTTACCCACGTGCCACCGGTACCGATCGAGCGCCATACCCTGGCGAACGGCCTCAAGGTCGTGCTGTCCGCCGATAACCGGGCACCGATCGTGGCGGTGAACTTCTGGTACGACGTCGGTTCGAAGCACGAGAAGCCCGGCAAGACCGGATTCGCCCACCTCTTCGAGCACATGATGTTCCAGGGCTCGGCGAACGTGGAGAAGGGCCAGCACTTCAGCCTGATCAACGCGGCGGGCGGGACACTGAACGCCACGACCTGGCTGGATCGCACGAACTACTTCGAGACGATGCCGAGCCACGAGCTGGAGCTCGCCCTGTGGCTCGAGGCCGACCGCATGGCCAACCTGGTGCCGGCGATGACCCAGGAAAAGCTCGACAACCAGCGCGACGTGGTGAAGAACGAGCGCCGCTGGTCGGTGGACAACCAGCCGTACGGGACGTGGGACGAGAAGCTGCAGGCCCTCCTCTTCCCGGAGTCCCACCCGTACCACCACTCGACCATCGGGTCGATGGAGGACCTGACCGCGGCCTCGCTGGAGGACGTGACCCACTTCTTCGAGACGTTCTACTGCCCGAACAACGCGGTCCTCTCGATCGTGGGCGACTTCGAGCCCGATGCGGCGATGACCATGGTCGAGCGGCAGTTCGGTCCGATCCCGGCCAACCCCAACCTCCCGGCGCAGCCGCCCGCGGAGCTCGACACGTTCCTGCTCGGAACCGAGGTCCGTGAGGTCGTCCCCGACCAGGTGCCACTCCCGCGGATCTACCTCGCGTACCGGATCCCGGTCTTCGGCACAAGCGAGTTCGACGCGGGCGAGGTCGCGGCCGACCTGCTGGCGACCGGCCGCGCGAGCCGCCTGTATGCCGCCCTCGTGCGGCGCCAGCAGCTTGCCCAGGACGCCTCGGTTTTCGCCTTCCCGCTCTCGGGCGGGGCAGCGATCCTGACGGTCTGGGCCACGGCCCGGCCGGGCGTCGAAGCCGACCGCCTCGAAGCCGCCATGCACGTCGAGATCGACCGGCTGCGGGAGGAGGGCCCGAGCGCCGACGAGCTCGAGCGGGTCCGGAACCTGCACGACGCCGGGGTCGCCTCCGCGCTGGAGCGGATCAGCGAGCGCGCCGACCGCCTCTCGATGTACACCCAGACGTTCGACGAGCCGGAGCGGATCAATGACGAGATGACCCGCTACTCGGAGGTCAGTGGGGAGCGGGTTTCTGGGTTCCTGGGCGGGTACCTCCGCCCCGACAACCAGGTGGTCCTGACCTACGTGCCAGCCGAGTTGCCGCCAGGCGCCGCCGCGAATGACCTGCCAGCCGCGGATCCCGCGGCATGACCAGCACGCTGTCGCAGCCCAAGCCGCTCCCTCCGCGCCCGTACCATTTCCCGTCCTTCGAACGGAGCGCGCTGGCCAACGGCATGAAGGTCTGGCTGGTGCCGCTCCCCGACCGGGAGCTTGCCAGCGTCCACCTGCTCTTCGACGCCGGCGCCGCCGCGGAGGACGAGGCACACGCGGGGGTCGCCGCACTCACTGCGCAGCTGCTCGTAACCGGAACGCGCTCCCTCGACGCGTCTGCCTTCGCCGAGGCGACCGAACGGCTCGGGATCGAGGTCAGCAGCGAGTCGAGCTGGGACTCGGCGCGCGCCGCCTTCCAGGCGCTGCCTCGCTTCGTCGACGAAGGCCTGGCGTTCCTGGCCGACATGGTTCGCGGTCCCCGGCTCGATCCGGCGGAGTTCGAACGGCTCAAGGCCGAACGACTGGCCGACATCCTCCAGGCCCGAGCCGATCCGGGACGGCTGGCGGACGAGCGATTCCTCCACCACCTCTACGACGCCGCGACCCCGTACCGTCGCGTCTCGGCTGGAACCCCAGAATCGGTCGAGGCACTGACCCTCGACGACGTCCGCGCACACCACGCGACCCACTACCAGCCGGGATTGAGCCAGATCATCGTCGCGGGAGCCTTCGATCGCGACCTCGTCCTGGCTGCGATCGAGAAGCGCTTCGGCGACTGGCGTGGCAGCGGTCCGGGCTATCGTGCGATCAGCCCGACAGCGGCCGGAGGTCGGCGCATCGTGCTCGTTGATCGACCGGGATCAGTCCAGAGCGAGTTGCGGGTGGGGCTCCCCGGGATCAGCCGGAGCGACCCACGCTACTTCCCGGCCGTCGTGATGACCGCCCTGCTGGGCGGCGTCTTCGGCAGCCGCCTCAACCTGCGGCTCCGGGAGGAGCTCGGCTACACGTATGGTGCGCACGCCTCGCTCGACGCGCGCCGCGCCGCGGGCCCCTTCACCGCCCGGGTCGCGGTCGAAACCAATGTCACGGCTCCCGCGCTCACCGAAACACTTGCCCAGGTTGATCGAATGCGGACCGCGGAGGCACCCGAACGCGAGCTGCGCGAGGTGAAGGACTACCTGGTCGGAGTGTTCCCGCTACGCTTCGAGTCGACCGGCGGCGTCGCGGCCGCAATCGAACCACTCGCGATCTACGGCCTTGCGGACGACTACTGGCAGACCTATCGGTCTCATCTCGATGCGGTCACCCCAGCCGAGGCGCGCCAGATCGCGGACGAGCTGCTGATTCCGGACGAGCTGCTCTGCCTGGTGGTCGGCGACGCTTCGACAGTGCGTGCCGACCTCGAGGCCACCGGAATAGGACCGATGGAGGTCGTCTCGCTCGATTAGCCCGCCCTCAGTGCAGGGCAGCGCGCTCCGGCGGCCTCGAGCCCGAATTGGTCGAAGCCCGGTCCCTGGCCCGTGGCCAGCGGAGGGCGAAGATCGCCGCGGGCCTGCGCTGCTCGAGCTGGACCGAGCCACCCTGTGCGTCCATCATCGCTCGGACCAGGTAGAGCCCCAGGCCGAGACCGCGTCCGGCCACCACCCGGTCCAGGAAGAGCCGCTCGGCCACCGTATCCGCGATCCCCGGCCCCTGGTCGGCGACCCGTACGACGACCTGATCGCCACCCTCCACGGTCACGGAGATCGGACGATTCGGCTCGGAATAGCGATCGGCGTTGGTCAATAGGTTCGTGATCGCCTGCTCGGCCAGTCGCCGGTCACCAAGAGCCCGCGGCCGCGCCCGGCCGTTGGAGTGGACGGTGACCTCGCGCTCGCTCCCGCGGGCGCGCAGGCGCTCGATCGCCGCCACCACCGCCGGCCGGGGGTCGAACGGCTCGCGCTCCGCCTCGACGACGCCAGAGTCCGCCCGCGAGTACATCTCGAGCCGTTCCAGGATCGCGATCGCTGCCTCGACCGATTCGAGCGCCCGCTGGCCGTGCGCGGCGGCGCGATCGGGCAGGCCCGTTTCCCGCCCGGCGAGCTCGATGCGCGCGCGGGCGACGGCGAGTGGGTTGCGCAGCTCGTGGGCGACGAAGCTGGCGAAGCGCGACAGACGGCGTCGCTCATCCTCCTCCTTTCCCACGTCGCGGAGCAGCAGGACGGCGCCGCCGCCGGGGATCGGGGTCCCCTCAACGTCGACCAAAAGATCGCGGCCCGACATCGGCAGACGGACCATCATCCGCCGCCGCAGCGGGGCCTGCTGGGCGGCGAGCTGCGGGTAGTCCGGCTCGGCGATCGGTGTGCCCTGCTCATCGCGTGGATCCGTCGTTCGTCCCCACTCCGCGAGCGGCCGCTCCACGAATGAGCGACCGAAGAGCCGCAGGGCCGCCCGGTTGGCATACGTCGCGCCGGCGTCGGCGCCATACACGATCAGCGGCTCGGGGATCGCCTCGGCGACCTCGCCGAGGCGAGCGCGGTCCTGCTCGGCATCGCGCAGGGCGGCGTCGACCTGTCGGCGTGCCTCATCGGCCGCCTGGCGTTCGTCGGCCAGCCTCTGCTCTGAGGCCGCGCTCAGGTCGCGGGATGCGCGGATCGCCTGCCGTTCGTGATCGGCCATGATGGCCAGCAGCACCACGAGCGGCGAACCGATGGCGAAGGTGCCGAACCGCACGAGCTGGTTGAGGAGGGAACCGGTGGACGCGACGGATTCGGTACTGAAGGCCACGAGAACGATGCTGGCAGCGATGTAGGCATAGAACGAGGCGGCCGCTCCGAGCCCCAGCCCGACGAGGGCCACCGTGAGCACCATGAGCACGATGTACGGGCTCGACTGACCAGCGATTCCGGCGAGCGCCACCGAGCCGACACTTCCGACGATCCCCACCAGCGCACCCGCGGCGGCCCGCCGGTCGAAGCGGAGGAGCCTCACGAGGCAACCATCCGGGTGGTGACCTGCGCCGCCCGGCGCCGACGAGCACGATTCAGGCGCTGGCGAGCCGCCGCCAGCCGTCGGACCGGGTCGCCGTGGATCTGGCGGCGGCTCAACGCCTCGGGGTGTTCGCCCCGCGCAATCTCGGCGAGCAACGCAGAGGCCCGATCTGTCTCACCCGCCTCGGTGAGGAGCTGGACCACGCTGTACCAGCGTCCCCCCTCGGTGATCGGTGCCTGGACGGTTCGCTCGACCAGCTCGGCGGCGCGGCCGCCGTGACCCGCTCGGCGATGGGCGGCCACGGCGGCGCGGACGTCGGCGATCGTGGGCTCCACGCCCAGCGCCTCGAGGAAGTTGAGGAGCAGCTCGGCGTTCTCCGCCCGCTCGACGACGCGGCCGCGCCGGACCCGCGCGTCGCGGAACTCGCCGAGCAGCGTCCGGATCTCGCGCTCCGCCCATCGGCGCTGGGCGCCGGCGTCTGGCCAACGCTCCGCCAGCCCTTCGAGGAACGAGGCACCACGCAGGTACATCCCGGTGCTGCTGTAGGCCTCCCGCAGGTTCGAGCGGACCACGGTGTCGAACGAACCGTCGAGCTCGACGAGCCGCTCGAGAGCGCCGATCCAGTCGTCGATCCGGTTCCGCTCCCGGTAGTGGCGCGCGGCAAAGCGCAGCCAATAACGCTCGCTGTGGGTGCGCCAGTCCTCGCCCGCGATGTGGTGGTCGACGATCCATCGGTCCTGGGCTGCCGGCCCCTGCATCCAGACCTCCACCGGGATCCGGAAGCCGGCCACGCTGCGCCATTGCGGCTGGTGCCAGCGGCTGGTGACGACTGGCTCGACGGCGATTCGTCGCGGCTGCGCGGCTGCGCGCTCGCCGGGCTCGAGCGGCCATTCGAGCGTCGCCGCCGACCCGCGCTCGAGTGCACGGTCGTAATGAATCCGGCGCACCGGGTCGCGCAGCTCGGCCCAGGCCCGGTTGAGGACCGAGGTGCGGCGCGTGGCAAGGTCGCTCGTGGTCGCCCGATCCGGATGGTGGCGCAACACGGCTTCGCGAAAGGCCGCGCGCAGCTCCGCGGCCGTGGCCGATGGCTCGGCGCCAAGGACGGCGTAGAAGTCCCGGGTCTCGGTGCGGAGCTTCTCCGCGCGGGGCTCGACGGGCATCCGGCCGAGTCTACCGTTCCTCCTGCGCATCCCCCAAGCCGTTATGCTGCCGGACATGGTCGACGCCGCACGCCCGAACGCCCGACGATCCGGTCATCTGCTGATCATCGGCGGGGCCGAGGACAAGCTGCGGCAACGACAGATCCTCTCGCGGTTCGTGAGCCTGGCCGGCGGGTCCGAGGCACGCATCGCGATCATCAGCACCGCATCGTCGCTGGGCGACATGGCGACCGACCTTTATGCGTCGATCTTCCACGCCATGGGCGTCGCCGAGGTCCGGGGCCTGCGTCCGCTCACCCGCGCTGAGGCGAACGACCGCGAGCTCAGCGACCTGCTCGACGAGGTCACCGGGATCTTCATGACCGGCGGCAACCAGCTGCGATTGGCGAGCGTCGTGGCCGGGACGCTCCTTGGCCGCGCGATCGTCGAGCGCCATCGTCGCGGGGCGGTCGTGGCCGGAACGAGCGCTGGAGCCTCGGCGATCAGCAGCTACATGGTCGCCTTCGGCACCTCGGGGACCACCCCGAAGCAGCGGATGACCCAGCTCAGCGCGGGACTCGGGCTGCTGCCGGGGGTGATCATCGACCAGCACTTCGAGCAGCGGAACCGGATCGGCCGCCTGCTGGCGCTGGTGGCCCAGTCGCCGTCGCTGCTGGGCGTCGGCATCGACGAGGACACCGCCGCGCTGGTGACTCCAGGCGGCACCCTGGAGGTCATCGGTAAGGGCTCCGTCACGATCCTCGATCCCGCGCGGATCCAGACCGATGCCTTCGAGGTGAAGCGCCATCGGCCGATCATGGTCAGCGGGGTCATCCTTCATTCCCTGCCCTCCGGGTATCGCTTCGACCTGCGTCGACGGCGGTTGCTCGCCCCGCTGCGGACCGTGGCCAGCGCCGATGCCGAAGCGACCCCGCCGGTGCAGGTGCGCGTCAACCGGCAGCTCGCTCAGCGCATCGCTGCCGAGGGCGCCGACGACCGGGCCCCGGCCCGGGCCAGCCGACGCCGAGCGCCCACCCGGGACGCGGAGGCCAGCGAATGACCGTTCGGGGGGCGCGCCGAGGAGCAGATCTCGCGCTCCCCTCAGACGGGGCTCCGCCCAAGGCGCGGCGACCAGCACGTCGCCCGACGCGCCGCGTCCCCCAACCCGATGCCAGCGAGCCGCGCGGCACGTTGCACATCGTCGAGACACGCGTCTATCGCGGCCCGAACTACTGGAGCTACGACCCGGCCATCAAGCTGATCGTCGACCTCGGCGTGCTGGAGGCGTTCCCGAGCAACACGATCCCGGGATTCGTCGACGGGCTACTCGAGAGTCTGCCGGCGGTCGGCCAGCATTCCTGCTCGACGGGAAAGGCCGGTGGCTTCAGGCAACGGCTCCTCGATGGCACCTGGCTGGGGCACGTGTCCGAGCACGTCGCACTCCAGCTGCAGCGCGAGGCTGGCACGGAGGTCGGCCGCGGCAAGACGCGCGGCACGGGCGAGCCGGGCCGCTACCACGTGGTGTACTCGTACGCGGAAGAGAGCGTCGGGCTGGCCGCCGGGCGGCTCGCAGTCCGCCTCGTCAACCACCTGGTCGAGCCCGACCAGAGCTTCGACTTCATCGCCGACTACGAGAAGCTGGTGCTGCTCGCCGAGCGCGCGGCCTTCGGGCCGTCGACCCAGGCGATCCTCGACGAGGCGGCACTGCGCGACATCCCGTCGATCCGGCTCAATGACCAGTCGCTGGTCCAGCTCGGACATGGGGTGTACCAGAAGCGGATCCGGGCCACCATGACGAGCCAGACGAGCTCGCTCGGCGTCGACATTGCCACCGACAAGAAGCTCACCAACCGACTGCTCCGGGCCACCGGCATCCCGGTCCCTCGCGCCGAGGTCGTGCGGAGTGAGGACGAGGCGGCAGGGGCCGCCGCCGGCATCGGCTACCCGCTCGCGATGAAGCCAGCCGACGGTAACCACGGGCGCGGGGTGATGCTGAACCTCGCCGACGAGGCCGCCGTCCGCGCTGCCTACCACCTCGCTCGCGAGGAGAGTCGGAATGGCGGCGTGGTGGTCGAGTCGTTCCTCACCGGCAACGACTACCGCTGCCTGGTCATCGGCGGCGAGCTGCGAGCGGTTGCACAGCGGGTGCCGGCGCACGTCGACGGGGACGGTACCCACACGGTGGCCCAGCTGGTCGAGATGACGAACGCCGACCCACGCCGCGGCATCGGCCACGAGAAGGTCCTGACCCGCATCCGGCTGGACGAGGAGTCGCTCGCCTACGCCGAGGAGCAGGGCTACGAGCTCACCGATGTCCCGCCACGCAACGAGCGCGTCTACCTCAAGCGCACCGGCAACATGAGCACCGGCGGCATCAGCATCGACCGAACCGACGAGATCCACCCCGAGAACGCAGAGATCGCCGAGCTCGCCGCGCGGGTCATCGGCCTGGACATCGCGGGGATCGACTTCATCTGCCCCGACATCAGCCTGCCGGTCAGCGAGGTCGGCGGTGGGATCGTCGAAGTCAACGCGGCACCGGGGTTCCGGATGCACACCCACCCCACCGAGGGCGAGGCGCAGTACGTGGCCAAGCCGGTGATCGACATGCTCTTCCCGCCGGGTACGCCGTCACGCATCCCGATCGTGGCCATCACCGGAAGCAACGGCAAGACCACCACCGCTCGTATGATCGCCCACATCCTGAAGGGAATGGGTCGCAAGGTCGGCCTGACCTCGACCGATGGCATCTTCGTCGACGGCCGTCTCATCCGGAAGGGCGACATGAGCGGCCCGCGCTCAGCCTCCACCGTGCTCCAGAACCCGACGGTCGACTTCGCGGTCTTCGAAGTCGCCCGCGGGGGCATCCTGCGCGAGGGGCTCGGCTATCAGCGCAACGACGTGGCGGTCGTGCTCAACGTGACCGGGGACCACATCGGGCTGGGTGGGATCACCTCGATCCGTCAGCTGGCCGCCGTCAAGCAGGTGATCGTCGAGGCCGTGCCTCGCGACGGGACCGCGGTCCTCAACGCGGACGATCCGCTGGTGGCGGCGATGGGCAGCCACTCCTCGGGGGCGGTCATCTACTTCAGCATGGACCCCGACCACGAGCTGCTACGGCGGCAGGCGGCCCGCGGCAGGCGGGGGGTCACCCTGGAGCACGGGCGGGACGGCGAGATGATCGTCCTGCGCCAGGGGCGCAAGAGCATGCCGCTGGTCGCGACCCATCTCCTGCCCGCCACGTTCGAGGGTCGCGCGCGGATGAATGTCGCGAATGCCCTTGCCGCGGTGGCGGCCTCGTGGGCTGCCGGCGCACACCTGCACGACATCCGCCAGGGACTCCGCACGTTCACCACCAGCTTCTACATGGCACCCGGGCGGCTGAACGTGATGGACCTCAACGGCTACAGGGTGATCGTGGACTACGCCCACAACGCACCTGCGGTGCGCGCGCTCGGCGAGTTCGTGGAACGTCTCGCCGAGCCATCGCCGGGCGGCGCGCATGCCCTGGTGACCGGGCGGCGGATCGGAGTGATGGCGACCGCCGGCGACCGCCGGGACGCGGACATCCGCGACCTGGGCCGCATGGCCTCGACCTACTTCGACCATCTCGTCGTCAGGGAGGATGAGAACCCCCGGGGCCGCCCGCGAGGCGAGACGGCACGCCTCATCGTCGAGGGGATCGAAGCCGGCAAGGCCGCTGGCGCGCGCTGCCGCACGATGGAGATCGTCCTCGACGAGATGGACGCGACACGCCACGCGCTGGACATCGGCGCGGTCGGCGACGTCGTCGTGGTCTGCGTCGACCATGCCAGCGACGTGTGGCAGGAGCTGCAGCGACGCCACCACGGGGCAGCTACGGCGAGCCCCGAGCACAGCTCCGCCTGAGGCCTGACCGGTGGCCGGCCTGGTCAGCTGGCCGCCATCGACTCCCGCGCCGCGGTGGCGCTCATCGGTTGGAAACCGTTGGCCTCGAGCCACGCAAAGATCTCCGAGCGTTCCACGTGAGCCATCACCGCGACGACGTCGCCCCGTTGGGCATTAGCCAGGAGCGCCTGCAACGCGGACAGCTCGCCCGGATAGGCGACGACCTCCCCGCTATTGCCGGCGCGGCGCACCCCTTCGCGGAGGAGGTCGTTCAGGCCCTCGAGGGTCCTGCCACGCAGGTAATGGCGCTTCTCGCAGATGACGACCTCGTCCGCTCCCGCGCCCGCAATCTCGCCGAGGCGGAGGAGGATGGCGTCGGTGCGGTCGCCGGCGGTTCCGAGCGCCAGGCGCACGCGGCCGGTTCGTCGGTCGCCATCGGCTCCGGTGAACGCGTGGCAGACCTCCAGCAGGCCGGCGAGGCCGGCTTCGTTATGCGCGAAGTCGACCACCACCAGGATCCGATCATGCTCGAACAGGTTCAGGCGGCCCGGGTTGGCGGCGGCGTCCTGCGCGAACGAGCGCAGGCCGGCGGCGATGACCGATGGCGCCAGGCCGATGGCGTCGCAGGCCGCAGCCGCCGCAAGGGCGTTGGCCACGTTGTAGGCCGACAAGCCGGCTGCGGTCACTGGCACCTCTGTCGCCAACGCCAGCCGGTGCCGACGGCCACCTTCTCGGCGCAGGACGAGCCAGCCGTCCTCGAGCATCACGGCCCGACCCCCGCGTTCGAGGGCCTGCGCCACGGCCTGCGATCGCGGATCGAGCGTGAAGGGATACCACGTCCCTCGCGTCTGTCGGCGCATGCCCCAGGCCAGCGGGTCGTCAGCGTTGAGCACCGTCCAGCCGCCGCGGCGCGTGATGCGCACGACCGTGGCCTTGACCTCTGCGAGCTCATCGAGGGTGTCGATGCCCTGCAGCCCAAGGTGATCTGCACTGACGTTGGTGACGACCGAGACGTCGTTGTGGTCGTAGCCGATGCCCCGCAGAAGGATCCCGCCGCGCGCCGTCTCGAGGACCGCGAGATCGAGCCCTGGCTCGTCCAGGATCCGCTCAGCCCCGCCGAAGCCGGTCCAGTCTCCCGCCTCGGCGAGCTCACCGCGAACGTAGATCCCGTCCGAATTGGTCATCCCGACCTGTCGGCCCGCGGACGCCGCCACGTGCGCGATGAGACGGGTCGTCGTGCTCTTCCCATTCGTCCCCGTCACCGCCACGACCGGGATGCGCGGCGAGGGGACCGCCGGCAGCGGTCCGAGGGCCACGGCCCGCAGGCCGCCGAGCTCGCGCCGGAATGTGCTCCGCCCCAGCGCCACCCGCGAGGCGGCAGCGCCGATGCTCTGCGAGATCGTCCGTCGCCGCCATGGGTAGGCGACCAGGGCGCGCAGTCCGTCGATCGAGACGCGGAAGGCAAGGTGTGGGGCGGGGAGACCCACCTCGGCGTGGAGGGTTCGCACGATCTCCCCCGCCGAGCGCGCGACGCCGTCCGCCACGCCGGGCAGCGGAGCACTGAATTCGAGCTTCACCGCCGGCCGGTTGAAGAAGCGATTGGGGCCGTCAAGGACGCGCAGTTCGAGCAGCTCGGCCTCCGGACGCGGCCGCGGCTGCCTCGGCATGGGCGGCAGTATACTCACGCGCCGATGCCCGACCCCCATGCCGGCCTTCCTGCCCCGGCCGCGCTGCGCGCCGCCGTCGCCGCCCGCCACGACCGCTTCCTCGACGAGCTCGTCGAGCTGGTGAACGTCGACTGCGGCTCGTACACGCCCGAGGGAGTGAACGCCGTGGCCAGCCATGTCGCCGCCGAGCTCGCCCGCCTGGGTGCCGCGGTCGAGCGCATCCCCCACCACCCAGAGCCTGGCGAGCGACAGCTCGGCGACCTGGTGGTCGGTCGCCTGGCCGGGCATGGCCCAAGGCTGCTCCTCATCGGCCACATGGACACCGTCTTCGACCCTGGAACAACTGCCGCGCGGCCGTTCCAGCGGGCCGGCGAAAGGGCTACCGGCCCGGGTGTCTGCGACATGAAGGGCGGCCTGCTCGCCGGCCTGCATGCGCTCGCCGCGCTCCGCGACCTAGGGGTTAACCCCGTGATCACCTTCGTCGCGAATCCCGACGAGGAGATCGGCTCGCCCTTCTCAACCTCGATGATCCGTGCGTTGGCGGCCGAGCATGACGCAGCCCTGGTCCTCGAGTCCGCGCGGGCCAACGGCGACATCGTCAGCGCACGAAAGGGGGTCGCCGATATCGAGCTGAGCTTCTACGGGCGAGCGGCGCACGCCGGCGTCGAGCCGGAGAAGGGCAGCAACGCGATCCTGGCCGCAGCGCGAGTCGTCGAGCGGCTCCATGAGCTCAATGGCCGTTGGCCGGGAGTGACGATCAACAGCGGCGTCATCGCGGGAGGCACCCGGCCAAATGTGGTGGCGGCCGAGTGCCGGCTGGAGGTCGACCTACGCGCGGCCAGCGCAGCCGCCTTCGACGCGGCACGTGCCGAGGTGCGTGCGATCGCGGACGACCCGGCGGTGCCCGGCGTCACGGCGGAGCTTCATGAGCTCGCGACGCACCCACCCATGGAGCGCACGCCCGCTTCCGGGCGACTGGCGACCCTCGCCCAGGAGATCGCCGCCGAGCTCGGGTTCGACGTCACGGATGCCGCGACCGGCGGGGCGGGCGACGCGAACACGACCGCCTCGGTCGGCCTGCCCACCCTGGACGGCCTGGGCCCGGTCGGCGGCGACGATCACTCGGTGGACGAGTGGCTGGACCTCGCGAGCGTCGTCCCGCGCACCTCGCTGCTGGCCGGTCTCATCGCTCGTGCCGGTGAAGCGCTGCTGGCCTGACATGACGCGTCGGGGTCCCTCCGCGCCATCGGCTCGTCTCCGGCCACGGGCCTTGGCCCGTGTAGAATCGGTCGTCCGTGACCGATGAATTTCGCCACCGCACCCGCATGGAGGTGCGCTTCCGGGATGTCGATGCCTTCGGGCATGTCAACAACGCCGTCATCACCAGCTACGTCGAGCATGGCCGGATCCGGTACCTGGGTGACATCCTGGGGCTCCGTCCGCCCGGCACGATGGCGATGATCCTGGCCATGATCAAGGTGGACTACCTCGAGCCGATCTACTTCGGCCAGACGGTCGAGATCGCGTCGCGGGTCGACTGGATCGGTCGCACCAGCCTGAGCATGTCGCACCTGCTGACCGAGACCGAGAGCTCCCAGGAGCTGGCCCGTGCCACCTCGGTGCTGGTGGCCTACGACTACCCGAATTCCCGCCCCACTCCGGTTCCCGACGAGTGGCGCACGACGCTTGCCGCCCACGAGGGGCACGACCTCGCCCGCCCGGCGATCGCGTCGTGAGCGAGAGCCTGCAGTTCGACCTCCTCATCCTCGGCGGAGGGATGAGCTACGTCGGCGCCATCCGCGCCGCGCAGCTAGGGATGAACGTCGGGCTGATCGAGCGGGCGGAGCTGGGCGGCACCTGCCTGAACCGCGGTTGCATCCCATCCAAGGCGCTGCTCGAGACGGCCGACCTCCTGCACCGGGTGACGGAACAGGGGGTCGAGTTCGGCCTGACCGGATCCGATGGCGTCGGCCTCGACTACGGCGCGCTCGCGACTCGCAAGGATGCGGTGGTGGACAAGCACGTGCGCGGCGTCGAGTTCCTGCTGAAGAAGAACAAGGTGACCGTCATCCACGGGAATGGCGTCCTCACCTCGCCGACCAGCGTCCGCGTCTCGGGTGGCGAATCCGGCGAGGTCGAGGCGAGTGCCGCCGACCTGATCCTGGCCACTGGCTCGGTGCCTCGTTCGCTCCCCGGCCTCGACATCGACGGGGAACGGATCATCACCTCGGACGAAGCGCTGAAGCGGACGAGCACTCCGCGTTCGGTGACGATCGTCGGCGCCGGCGCCATCGGCGTCGAATGGGCAAGCCTCTACCGCGACTTCGGATCGGAGGTGACGCTGGTCGAATTCCTGGACCGGGTCGTGCCGCTGGAGGACTCCGACGTCAGCAAGGAGCTCAACCGGGTCTTCCGCCGGCGCGGCATCTCCATGCACACATCATCGACGATCGACCCGGCCTCGATCGAGCGGACCGAGGGCGGACTCAAGTTCGTGATCGCCGCGCGCGAGGGCGACCAACGCACGGAACTTGTGTCCGAGCTGATCCTCGTCGCAGTTGGGCGCCGGCCGGTGACCGATGGCTTCGGCCTGGAAGCGATCGACGGGGTAAAGCTCGACCGTGGCTACGTGGTCGTCGACGACCACCTGCGCACCGGGGTGCCGCACCTTTACGCGATCGGCGACATCATCCCCGGGTTCGCCCTGGCCCACGTCGCCAGCCATGAGGCGGTCGTCGCCGTCGAGACCATCGCCGGGCACGACCCGGAGCCGATCCGCATGGACCTCATGCCGCGCGTCACCTTCTGCCGGCCGCAGATCGCCTCACTCGGGTTCTCTGAGGCGGAGGCTCAATCCCAGGGCCGGACGGTCAAGGTCGGCTCGTTCCCGTTCCGGGCCCTGGGTAAGGCGACGATCGTCGGCGAGACCGATGGCTTCGCCAAGATGGTGGCCGATGCCGAGACCGGCGCCCTCCTGGGAGCCCACCTCATCGGACCGCATGCCGGCGACCTCCTGGCCGAGCCAACCCTGGCCCGCCTGGTGGAGGCGACGACCGGCGAGATCGCGATGAGCGTCCATGCCCATCCAACCCTGACCGAAGTGCTCGCCGAAGCCGCGCTGGCCGTCGACGGGGCGGCGATCCACGTCTGACATCGGAGAGGAGGCACCACCGGTGAACGCCAAGGTCGTCGCGATGCCTCGCCACGGCGAGCTCGGACTCGCAGGCGACGACGTCCTGGCCATGTACCGCCAGATGCTGCTCGCGCGCGCCGTCGACGAGCGGATGTGGCTGATGCAGCGGGCCGGGAAGATCGCCTTCATCATCTCCGGGCAGGGCCACGAGGGCGCCCAGGTCGGGCTGACCTGGCCGATGCGCCGCAACCAGGACTGGATGGCGCCCTACTACCGCTCGATCGCAGCCACCATGACCTTCGGCATGAGCGCGGAGGACATCATCACCGCCCACCTCGCGAAGGGCGATGACGTCAGCTCCGCCGGCCGCCAGATGCCGGGCCATTACGGCGGCAAGCCGTACAACATCGTGAGCGTCAGCTCGCCGGTGGGGACCCAGGTCCTCCACGCGGTCGGGATCGCCATGGCAGCCTGGGTGCGCGGCGATGACGTGGTGGCGATCACCTACTTCGGGGAGGGCACCGCGAACCAGGGCGAGGTCCACGAGGCGATGAACTTCGCTGGCGTCCACAAGCTGCCGGTGATCTTCGTCTGCGAGAACAATGGCTACGCCATCAGTGTGCCGCTCGCCCGCCAGGTCGGAGGGTTGAGCGTCGCCGCCCGCGCCGCTGGTTACGGCTTCCCCGGGGTCAACGTCGACGGCGACGACGTGCTGGCCTGCTACGCGGCCGGCAAGGAAGCCCATGATCGAGCCAGGACCGGCGGTGGGCCAACGCTCATCGAGGCTCACGTCGTCCGCCTCACCAGCCACTCGTCCGACGACGACCAGCGTCGCTACCGAGATCCAGCCGAGATGGAGACGCTCAAGCAGCACGACCCGCTCCCGCTCTTCGCCTCCCAGCTGCGCGAGCTCGGGGTGCTCGATGAGGACACCGAGCAGCGACTCCAGGCGGAGGTCAAGCAGGAGATCACCGAGGCCTCGGGTCGTGCCGAGGCACGCCCGGATCCCGACCCAGCGACCGCCGAGCGCTTCGTCTACGCCGAGGAGGATCGCTGACGATGGCCGAGCAGAACATCCTCGAGGCGATCCGCAGCGCCATGGACGAGGAGATGGAGCGCGACGAGCGGGTGATGATCCTCGGCGAGGACGTCGGCAAGAAGGGCGGCGTCTTTGGCGCCACCGATGGGCTGTGGGCCAAGTACGGCGACAAGCGCGTCCTGGATACTCCGCTCTCGGAGGGGCTGATCGCCGGGGCGGCAGCCGGGGCGGCGCTCTACGGCCTGCACCCGATCGCCGAGATGCAGTTCGCCGACTTCGTCTATCCCGCCTTCAACCAGATCGTCTCCGAGATCAGCCGGATGCGCTATCGCTCGAACGGCACGTTCGGGGTGCCGATGGTGATCCGGATGCCGTACGGGGGCGGCGTCCACGGCGCCCTGTACCACAGCCAGTCCAACGAGGGCTACTTCACGTCGACCGTTGGCCTCAAGGTCGTCGCCCCCGGAACTCCGGCCGATGCGAAGGGCCTGCTCAAGGCCTCGATCCGCGATCCTGACCCGGTGCTCTTCTTCGAGCACAAGAAGACCTACCGTCTCTTCAAGGCGGAGGTGCCCGATGGCGACCGCGTGGTCGAGATCGGCAAGGCCGATGTGGCCCGCAACGGCAAGGACCTGTCGATCTACTGCTATGGGTACATGCGCTTCTGCGCCCTTGAGGCGGCGGAGACCCTGGCCCGCGAGGACGGCGTCGAGGCCGAGGTCGTGGACCTGCGGACCCTCCGTCCGCTGGACACCGCGACGATCCTGGCCTCGGTCGGCAAGACCGGCAAGGCATTGGTGGTTCACGAGGCGAATCGATTCGGTGGGTTCGGCGCCGAGGTGGCTGCGACCATCGCGGAGCTGGGCTTCGAACACCTCGACGGGCCGGTCACGCGCCTCGCGGGACCCGACGTCCCGGCGGCCCCCTTCCATCACAACCTCGAGGATTGGTTCATGATCAGTCCCGCGCGTATCGTGGACGCAGCGCGCGCCCTGGCCGCGTACTGACCCGAGGAGCCGAGGAGTCACCGCAGATGGCAACCACGATCAAGATGCCGCAGCTCGGCGAGTCGGTGACTGAAGGCACCATCGAGCGGTGGCTGGTCAAGGAAGGCGACCGCGTCGACCAGTACGACCCACTCTTCGAGGTGGTGACCGACAAGGTCAACGCCGAGGTCCCGGCCGAGGTTGCCGGAACGGTTACCAAGATCATCGTGGGCGACGGGCAGACGGTGAAGGTCGGGACGCCGCTCGCAGAGATCGACGCCGGAGACGGCGATGGAGCCGTCGACGCGAGCGAGGCGCCCGCGGCAGAAGCTGCGACGCCTCCCGTCGAGGCCGCGACTCCCCCGGTCGAGGCCGGGCCGATGCCGGATGCCGCCACGAGTGCGCCGGCAGACGCTGAGAGCCCCGCCCCTCCGCAGCCGCCGGCACCCGTGGTCGTCGCCGAGGCCCCGGAGGAGGCGCAGGTCCAGGCCGCCTTCAACAACGGGGACGAGTCTGATGGCGGGCCGACGACGGACGCCTCGATGCGCATGACGCCGGCGGTGCGCCGCCTGGTTCGCGAGCACGGCGTGGATGTCGGGCAGATCCAAGGCACTGGCGCCGCGGGCCGGGTGACGCGCGAGGACGTCCTCGCCTTCGTGGCCGAGCATGGCACGGCGACCGCGGCCGACGCGCCGCAGGTGGCGCCCGGATCGGCGTCGCAGACGACAGCAGCTCCTCAGGCGGCGACGCCCGCCGCCACGCCATCGACTCCGGCGCCGCCCACAGCGCCACCGGCTGCGCCCACCACTCCAGCGCCGGCCCTGGCGGCCAGCGGCGGGGACACCGAGATTCCCCTCTCGCAGATGCGCAAGGGGATCGCGGCCAAGATGACCCGCGTCAAGCAGACCGTCCCTCACGCGTACACCGTGGTCGAAGTGGACATGGGCAACGCCGTCCGCTGGCGCGAGGCGAACACGACCGCATACAAAGCTCGCGAGGGGATCGGGATTAGCTACGTGGCGGTGGTCATCAAGGCCGTGACCGAGACCCTGCGCCTGCATCCCATGGTCAACAGCCAGTTCGCGGAGGACCGGGTGATCCTCAAGCAGGCCATGAACATCGGGATTGCCGTGGCGGTCGAAAACGGCCTGCTCGTCCCGGTGATCCACGATGCCGACCAGCTCTCGATCAGCGGTGTCAACCACAAGGTCCAGGACCTCGCGGCTAGGGCCAGGTCGAACAAGCTGCGCCTGGAGGAGATCCAGGGCGGCACGTTCACGGTCAACAACACCGGCTGGTTCGGATCGGTCACCTCGATGCCGATCATCAACGCGCCCGAGGTCGCCATCCTGTCGATGGAGGCGATCGTCAAGCGACCAGTGGTCATGGAGGTCGATGGAGCCGACGTGATCGCCATCCGCCCGATGATGAACATGACCTGCAGCTTCGACCACCGTGTCCTCGACGGCGCCCAGGTGGGCTACTTCCTGGCGGACGTCCGCAAGCGCCTGGAGAGCTGGGACCTCAGCACGCCGATCGGCTGACACGGAGCGATGGCCCGTCCGCTGGTCATGCTCATCCACGGAGGCTTCTGGCAGGCCCAGTACGACGCGAGCCTCATGAACGACCTCGCCGCCGACCTGGGTGCGGCGGGCTGGGAGACGCGGAACATCGAATACCGGCGCCTCGGGAATGGTGGCGGGTGGCCGGCGACATTCGATGACGTGCTGGCGCAGGTCGACGAGGTTGGTGCCGCGCGGGTCGTGACCGTCGGTCACTCGGCCGGCGGGCACCTCGCGTTATGGGTTGCCGCCGAGCGCCCGCTGCCAGGGGCAGTCGCCCAGGCCGGCGTCCTCGACCTGCGCGGCGCTGCCGCGACCGGGGTGGGTCGCGACACGGTGCAGCGCCTCATCGGCGGTGAGCCCGATGCCCAGCCGGAGCGATATCGCTCGGCGTCACCGATCGAGCGCGTTCCGGTTGGCGTCCCGCAGCTCGTCGTCCATGGCCAGTTGGACGATACGGTCCCAGTGGAGATGAGCCGGGGGTATGTCGAGGCCGCTCGCGCCGCGGGCGACGAGGTGGAATACGTGGAACTCCCGGCTGCCGGCCACTATGAGCACCTTGACCCGCGCTCGGACGCATGGCGCGCCGTGCGATCCTGGCTCGCCTCCCGATGGGGATGACCGACCGGATTGACGCAGAGGCGCTCGACGCCGTCGATCCGCTGGCCCGGTTCCGTGATGAGTTCGTCATCGGGGATGAGCCCCGCATCTACCTCGATGGCAATTCGTTGGGACGGCTCCCCCACCGGACGGTCGCACGGCTCGCGGAGGGCGTCGAGGGCTGGGGCACGCGCCTCGTCCAGGGGTGGGAGGAGTGGATCGAGCTGCCGGTGGCCGTGGGCGATCGGCTGGCTGCTGCCTGCCTGGGAGCGCGTCCTGGCGAGGTGCTCATCGGCGATTCGACGACCGTCAACCTCTTCAAGCTGGCCCACGCCGCCCTGGACCTCCGGCCTGCAGGACCGGTCGTGACCGATGTCGCCAACTTCCCGACCGATCGATACGTCCTGGAGCGCGTTGCTGCTGCTCGCGGGCGGGAGCTTGTCCTCGCTGACGACGCCGAGGACGCGGTTGCCTTGCCTGGCGCGGCGCTCGTCTGCCTGTCGCACGTCGACTATCGGTCAGGACGACTCCTCGACCTTCCGGCGGTCACCACCTCGACCGGCGCCCTGGTGCTGTGGGACCTCAGCCACTCGGTGGGTGCCGTGCTGATCGACCTCTCGGCCGCCGACCTGGCAGTCGGCTGCACCTACAAGTACCTCAATGCCGGGCCGGGAGCGCCCGCGTTCCTGTATGTCAGGCGTGAGCTCCAGGCCGAGCTCAGCTCACCGATCCAGGGCTGGTTTGGCCAGCGCGAGCAGTTCGCCATGGGCCCTCGCTACGACCCGGCGGACGGCATCGAGCGCTTCCACGCCGGCACCCCGCCGGTCCTCGGGATCCTCGCGGTCGACGCCGCCGTTGAGCTGATCGCCGAGGCTCGAATCGAGCGGATCGCCACCAAGGGCGCGCAGCTGACAGAGCTCATCATCGGCCTCCACGATGCCTGGCTGGTGCCGCTCGGTTTCGAGCTCGCCACCCCGCGATCAGCCGGCGAACGCGGATCTCACGTGGCCCTGCGACATCCCGATGGCTGGCCGATCGCGCGCGCCCTCATCGAGCGGGCCGGCGTAATCCCCGACTTCCGGCCGCCCGATCTGGTCAGGCTCGGAGTTCCCGCGCTCTACACCCGCTTCGTCGACGTCTGGGACGCCATGCAGCGGCTCCGCGACCTCGTGGCGCGTGGGGAGCACCGGACCGTCAGTGCCGCCCCCCGGCGCGTCACCTGACCGAAACCTCAGTCAGCGCGCGCTTCGCGTCGACGACCTGCCGACGGCCGCTCCGCAACCGCGATATATGCCTCCATGAGACGGTCCGCATCGGCTCGGGGCAGGTACTTCACCGCCTCGCGCATCGTCACTCCACTCGCTCGGTGAGCCCGTGGCGTGAGGCAGGCGATCACATCGTCCGGACGACGCTTCCCCGCCTCCCGGAGGACCCAACCGATCGCCTTGCGGATGAAGAATTCGCGCTCCTCGAGCATCGCACCGGCATTGCGCCCGAATCGCTCGAACGGCGCGCCTGTTTTCAGCGGCTTCAGCTCAGCCAGCAACGCAGAGCGGCGGACCTAGAAGTCCGCATCGGCAGCCCATCGGTCGAGGATCGGCTCCGATTCGACCGGATGCCGAGCGACGATCGCGCTGGCCACGTCCCCCGCCAGCCCGTCGATGAGCGCCCAGGTGGCCGACTCGCGGATGAGGCGTTCAAGGAGCGGGAGGTCGACCGGCCCGAGCACCTTCTCTCGTCGCGAAAGGATCTCGACCGCTCCCGCTCGGAGCTCGAAAACCGGCCGACCCCACAGGTCCTCGGCCAGCGCAACGGCGGCATCGTGGGCCATCGGCTCGGCGCGGGTGAGCTCCTTGATGCGGCGCCCGACCGCGAAGAATCCTGATCCGAGGAACTCGAGGTCGCTCTTGAGATAGGCCTTCTCGGTCACCGTACGCTCAGGCGAACCGATCGCTCGGAGCTCCGCTTCCAGCTGATCCGCAAGGCTCGTGAATTCGGTGGCCAACCCGGCTATTGTGGCGCGCGACGCTGCCCGCCAAGACTGCCGCCCGGTCGCTTGGAGAAGCCCAAGTTGCTTCGCGTAGCCCGATGCCGCACCCGAGATCGCGTCGATTCGCGGCGTGCTGTCTCGCTGGCGGTCTGCGTGCTGGCTGTCTTAGTCCTCATCGCCGGGGCTCCAGTCGTGGCAGCTGGAAACGCAGTGACCGGTGCCGTTGCCCCCCGCTCAGGGACGACTGCGACCAAGTTTGCGTTCACGGCGAGGTACATCGGAGTGAACAGCGCGAGTACCGTGATCGTGCGACTCGCGGGCAACCCACTGACGATCAACCTGACGCGAACGGCGGGCACCGATAAGGCTGGGACCTGGACGGGCTCGAGGTCGCTGCCACTCGGATCGTGGCTGGTGCAATTCGAGGCCCATAGCCAGAACAACAGGCTCCTTGCGAGATCCAGTTTCGGTCCAGTGACCGTGACGGCGCAACCGAAACCAGCACCGACCGCCACCCCGAAGCCCGCCCCAACACCGAGGCCAACCACCAGGCCGACCGCCAAGGCCACCGCTTCCCCTGCCGCCTCGGTCACGCCCACCGCATCCGCTACGGGGGGCCCGAGCGAGAGCCCGCCGTCCACCCCCACCGCCATCGGCGGAGCCACCGAGCCCAGCGCGACCCCATCCGTTGTGGCAGCCGGAGGTTCGAGCCCGAAGGACCAGACTGAATCGCTCCTGCTCGCCACCCTGCTCGGCGTGCTGGTCGTTGCGGGCGTCGGTGGCATTGCGCTGCTTGCCGGCCGGCGTCGTACCGAAGAGGAGCCGGCCGGCCCCGCACTGGCGCCCGAGGCGACCTCACTGTCGCCGGTCGGCGCCGACGAGGCGGCAGCCGCCGCGTTCGCGGCGCGGGTCAACCCTCCCCCCTCGACCCCCGAACCAGCGCCGCCGCCGGCATCCTGGGAGGCGTACGCGGACATCAATGACCGGCCGATCGGGACCGTCGACGAGCTGCCGCCCGGCGACTACCAGCGCCGGCCCCACGACGGATCGAACTGACTGGCGTGACTCCCCCCACGGCGGATGAGGCCGCCCTTCGCTAGACTCTCGGGCATGGCCATCGAGCCGGCCCCCCATCCTGACTTCTCATCCCTCGGCGAGCTCACCGTCGTCGGCCAGGCGGAGGTGGGACACCACCCCCACGCCGCTCCCTCCGAGGTCATGTATCCCGGCGGCCCGAGTATGGACGGTGGCCTCCTCGCCCCCGGCGACCCCGTCCCCGAGAATTCAGGTCCGGGCGGTCGTCGTCCGGAATGGCTGAAGGTCCGGATCGGCGCCGGCGAAACGTACGTCGGGCTCAAGCAGCTCATGCGATCTGAGGGACTGAACACCGTCTGCGAGGAGGCCCATTGCCCGAACATGGGCGAGTGCTGGACCCTCGGGACCGCCACCTTCATGATCCTTGGCCAGGTCTGCACGCGGAACTGCGGCTTCTGCGCTATTGCGACCGGACGGCCGCCCATCACCGACCCTGACGAGCCAAGGCGGGTCGCCCACGCCACCCGCCAGATGCGCTTGAAGCACGTTGTGGTCACCATGGTCGCCCGCGACGACCTGCCCGATGGCGGCGCCGGGATGGTCGCCGACACGATTCGCGAGGTGCGCCTCGCCAACCCGGGGACGAGCATCGAGGTCCTGATCAGCGACCTGAATGGCCGCGAGGCAGACATCCGGACCGTGGTCGAGGCCCAGCCAGAGATCCTGGGTCACAACGTCGAGACGGTGCCGCGCCTTCAGCGCCCGGTGCGGCGCCGTGCTCGCTGGGACCGCAGCGTGGACGTCTTGACCGCCGGTCGCCGGATTGCCAACGAGATCAGCCACCCGGGGATGGTCACCAAGACCGGGATGATGCTGGGTCTGGGCGAGACCTGGGACGAGGTCGTCGAGGCTCTCAGCCTGCTGCGGGAGGCGGAGGTCGACGTGGTCACCATCGGCCAATACCTGCGCCCGTCGCGGCAGCACCTGCCGCTGCACAAGTACTACACCCCGGCCGAGTTCATGTCCCTTCGCCGGATCGGTCTCGAGATGGGATTCCGCCACGTGCAGTCCGGTCCGCTGGTGCGCTCCAGCTACCACGCCGCAGAGCAGGTTCCCGGCATGCCGCGGGCCGCCGCCTCCTAGGCCGATGGCGCCCAATCCGCGTCCCTCCGCGCTGTCCGCGCCACCCGCCGGCCCCGCGATGCGCGACATCTCGGTCCCACCCGCCAGCCTGGCGCCCCGCCTGGCTCCACGGCGCCCTCGCCGGGACGAGCCGTTCACCCCGGCCAGCGACGCGAAGCCGCTCCTCGCCGCCCACGGCGGGAAGCTCACGGTGGACCGCTTGGGTACCGTGGACTATCAGCCCACCTGGGAGCTGCAGGAGGATTTGGCCGCACAGCGCCGCGAGCGGCGGATCGGCGACCGCCTGCTCCTCCTCGAGCACCTCCCCGTCTACACCATCGGGCGGGGCGGTGACGAGGCGAACCTGCTCGCGACACCGGAACGGCTGCAACAGCTTGGGGCGACCTTCGTGCGCATCGACCGCGGCGGCGACGTCACGTTCCACGGGCCCGGCCAGCTCGTCGCGTACCCGATCGTGGAGCTCCGTGACCCACTCGACCTGCGACGGTACGTCCGCACCCTGGAGGCCGCGATCATTGGCACGGCAACCCGGTTCGGCGTGAAGGGCGAGCGGATCGAGGGGCTCACGGGCGTCTGGGTGGAGGGCCGGCGGAAGCTCGCCGCCATCGGCGTCCGGGTGAAGCGCGGGGTGACCACGCACGGGCTGGCCCTGAACGTCAGCACCGACCTTCGCTGGTTCGACGAGATGATCCCCTGCGGCATCCGCGACAAGGAGGTCACCAGCCTGGAGCGCGAGCTCGGCCATCGGCTCGAGATGGAAGCTGTCGAGCAGGAGCTCGCCAAACAACTGGCAGCGCGGTTCGGCCTGCGCGTCGCCAGCGGCACGGCCGCGCGGTAGCCGGCCCCGGATGCGCGAGCCGCTGGTCGACCGGGCGAGCGGGCCCGCATCCCATCCGCCGCGGATCGAGATCGGCGCCTTTGGCCCCTGGCAGGCGAACGCCTACCTCGTATGGGACGGCGAGAGCCCAGATGCACTCGTGGTGGATCCGGGGATGGGCGCCGCCCCCGCGCTCATGGAGCGCGTCGCCGCAAACGGCCTGCGGCTCCACTTGATCGCCGACAGCCACGGTCACATCGACCACATCTTCGATAACGCTGCGCTGCAGCGAGGATCCAACGCTCCGATCGCCATCCACCCCGACGACGCGTACCGCCTCGGCGGCCACAACGCGTACGGGTTCACCGTCGAGACGAGCCGAGCGGAACGCGACCTGCGCGAGGGCGAACAGCTGCGGTTCGGCGACCTGGTCTTCGACGTGCTCCACACCCCCGGGCACACGGAAGGCTCGGTCTGCCTCTACGAGGAGCGGAGCGGCCTGCTCCTATCCGGCGACGTGCTGTTCGCGGGGAGCTACGGTCGCACCGACCTGCCAGGCGGCGACGACCAGGCGATGGTCACCAGCCTGCGGCGACTGGCGACGGAGCTTCCGCTTGCGACGCGCGTGTTACCAGGCCACGGACCCGAAACGACGATCGAGCGCGAGGAGCCCTGGATGCAGCGCATCGCGCTGGCAGGCAGGCTGCTCGTCCCGGGCTAGGGCCCGTTGTCGGATTACGATGACGCGAGCGCGACGCAGAAGGAGCGTGTGAGCATGAGCACCCTGCGCATCACCAGGCTGGGCCATGGCGGCGTCCTGTACCGCTCCCCTGCCGACAAGTGGTTGTGGGTGGATCGTTGGACCGGGGCGCCGAACTACGCGGATGCATACCGGACTGCGGAGCAGGTCGACGTGGTGGCGCCCACCCACGGCCATTTCGATCACGTGGGGAACGACGCCGCGGACGTGGTCGAGCTGGCCAAGAATGGCGCCACGGTGGTGGGCAGCCACGAGCTGTCGATCTATCTGGCCTCGCGCGGCGTCGAGGCCATCGGGATGAACACCGGCGGGACGGTTGAGGCTGCCGGCATCAAGCTCAGGATGTTCCATGCTGAGCACACCGGCGGCGTCACGATCACCAGTGCCGGCCCGGATGTCACGCGCGACATCGGCTGCTGGGGCTGGCTGCTCGAGTTCGAGGATGGGACGCGGGTCTATCACTCCGGAGACACAGACCTGTTCGGCGACATGGCGCTCGTGCGCGAGTGGGGGGCCAAGGTCGCCGTCCTGCCCATCGGAGGGCACTACACCATGGGCCCGGAGGGTGCGGCGCGGGCGGTCGCGCTCTCCGGCGTCAGCACGGTAATCCCCGTCCATTACGCCACGTTCCCGATCCTGGCCGGCACGCCGGCCCAGCTGGCGGCCCTCACCGCTGCCAAGGTCGTGGAGCTCGAACCTGGCGAGACCTGGGAGGCATGAGATGCGACTGATCGTTTCAATCCTGGCCGCGTTCGCGGGCAGCCTGGCGGGTGCGGCGGTACGCGCAGGGGTGAACGTCGCCGAGCGCCAGCTGGAGCGGGCGGGACCGCCCGCCGCTCCGCTCATGGTCAACGGCTCGCTCGTGGCTGGCGTGGCCGCGGGAGTGGTGGCCGATGCCGTCGGAGGGCCGCGATTGGGCTTCTGGCTCGGCGCCGTCCTCGGC
>JALYLB010000172.1 GCA_030774475.1 Chloroflexota bacterium
GCCACGCCGGATGTGGCGGATGGCGTTCGCCTTGTTCTCCCCGGTGGCGAGGAAGACGACCTCCTTCGCCGCATCGAGCACCGGCAAGGTGAGCGTGAGCCGCCACATCTCGCGCGCCGGCGCCCAGTTGGGCATCACCCAGCGATCGGTCACGTGGAGCGCATGGCTCCCCGGGAAGAGCGATGCGGTGTGGCCGTCCGGCCCCAATCCGAGCCAGATCAGGTCGAACTGCGGAGGCTCGCTCCCCCGCGCGCCGAACGCCAGCCGCAGCTCGGTCTCGTAGGCGAGAGCCGCCGCCTCGAGATCGGCCACCTCGCCCGCCATCCGGTGGATCGCCTCCGGACGCACGCGGGGCAGGCGCGAGATGAGCATCCGGTAGGCGGTCCCGAAGTTCGACTCGGGGTCGTCCGGCGGGACGGTGCGCTCGTCGCCCCAGAAGAACTCGACCCGGCTCCAGTCGACGCGGCTGACCCGCGGCTCGCTGCGCAGGACCGGGAAGACGGCGTTCGGGGTCGTGCCGCCGGAGAGCGCCACGCGAAAGACGCCGTTCGCCTCGATCGCGTCGCGGGCGCTCTCGACGAAGCGGTCCGCGGCCTCTTGCGCGACCGATTGGATATCGGGGAGCACGACGAAATGCGGGACAGTGCGTGGGCGCGGAGTGCTCACCCGCCGAGCTCCTGTGCCGTGTGAGTCGGGCGAGGTCCGCTCACGGCTGCCTCGGCACTGCGCGCTGAGCCGAGGAAGATCGCCGCGGCACGGAGCGCGGACTCATAGACCGGATCTCGGAGATTGGCGGCGAGCTGCTGACTGAGGAGCTCGGCCTCGTTGGGTGGTTCCATGGTGATACGCCGCAGGAGGGCCGTCATTCCGTCGGCGTTGGTCGCGACGGTCGCCTCGTCGCCGGTGCGGTCGATGATGAACTCCGCCGCTCCCGTCTCCCCATACGAGCGCAGGTGGACCGAGGTGAGCTCCCCCGGTGGCAGCAGATCGGTGGCTTCGGGCTCGATTCGGAGCTCGACCATCTCGTACGTGCCCTCCAGGCGAAGCCGGAAGGCGCCATTTGCCAGTGCTTCCAGCGTGCGGTAGCGTCGCCAGTTCAGCCTGGCCGCCAGCCAGCCGGCCAGGAGGGCGGCCTGCGCCATTGGCGAGACGACTTTGCCGATGGGATCGGCCGCGACGCGGCGTCCCCGATGCCCAGGGGTCGGGACGGCGTAGCGGATGATCATCCGACTGAGGTTCGGCAGGTAGCGCCTGAATCGCGGGGCGTCGAAGAACTGCGCGATGCGCTCCTGCCAGATCGAGAGACGCTCCCAGGCCAGGTCGCCCACCCCGCTCCGATGGCGGAGGTTGGCGAGGCGCCGCATCCCGGAGAGCAGGTCGGAGAAGTCAGACGAGTCGATGATCAGTCGATCGGCGAGCTCGACCAGCTGGTCAAAGACCGGGTCGGCCAGCGGCGGATCGCCGGGCCACCACACGAACGTCGGCAGGTCGTGGATGAGGATGGGCGCGACGACGCCGGCGAGATGCTCCGCTGTCTCGCCGCGGACGGTGAGCACGACCTCTTCGTAGCAGATCCGCTCGTCCGGCGACGAGGGAGTGACGTGGCAGTGGGTGCTGATCCGGGCGTCGAGCGCCTCGCCGCGTGCCTCGTGGTCGGCGACGAGGACGATGGCCCGACTCGGGTGGCGGATCCCCAGGCTCATCATGGTCCGCACCACCCGATCGGCGGCCGCCGAGTTGGCGACCGTCACGATGAGGTTGAGGACCGATGTGCGAGCGTGCGGCAGGCCCTTCTCCGTGACGCGAGCGTCCCCCGGGGTTGCCGCCTCCGCGACACCCCACAGCAGCGCCAGCTGCGCCTCGATGGCGGCGACGGTCGTCCCACGCTCCTCCCACATCGGGGTCGCGAGCGTCTCCGACTGGCCGAACAGCATCAGCCGTCGATGGACTGCGAGCTCCCGCTCGGCGGTGGTCGGCCGTGCCACCACGCGACTCCGCTAGACCCGGCGCCAGGCGCGGCCGTCGCGCTCGAGCAGCTCGTCGGCGGCGGGCGGTCCCCAGGTGCCGGCTCCGTAGAAGTGGAGCGGGCCTCCGCGCTCATCCGCCCAGGCACGCAGGATCGGGTCGAGGATCTCCCATGCCCGCTCGACCTCGTCGCTGCGCGTGAAGAGCGAGGGGTCGCCGATCATGGCGTCGAGCAGGAGGGTCTCGTACGCGTCGGGAGAATCCACCGCGAAGCTCGAGCCGTAGCGGAAATCCATGTTCACGCTGCGGATCTGCATTCCCTGCCCGGGGACCTTGGCACCAAAGCGGAGCAGGATCCCCTCGTCGGGCTGGACGCGGATGGCCAGGATGTTCGGGTCGATCTGCGGGGTCCCCGCGCGAGCGAAGAGCGCCAATGGCGCGCGGCGGAACTGGACCGCGATCTCGGTGACGCGGGTGGGCATCCCCTTGCCGGTCCGCAGGTAGAACGGAACGCCGGCCCAGCGCCAGGAGTCGATCGCCAGCTTCAGTGCGACGAAGGTCTCGGTCTGCGACTCGGGGTTGACCTCGGGCTCGTCGCGATAGGCGTGCATCTTGGCGCCCTCGACCCAGCCGGACACGTATTGGCCGCGAACGGCGTTCTCCGCCACCTCGGCGGCCGACATCGGCTTCACCGCACGCAGCACCTTGAGCTTCTCGTCGCGCAGGTCCGAGGCCTGGAACTCGACGGGCGGCTCCAGCGCGAACATGGCCATCAGCTGCAGCGCGTGGTTCTGGACGATGTCGCGCAGCGCTCCCGTCTGGTCGTAGAACTCGCCGCGCCCCTCGACACCGACCGTCTCGGCCACGGTGATCTGCACCGAGTCGATGTAGCGGCGGTTCCAGATCGGCTCGAAGAGACCGTTGCCGAAACGGAAGACGGCGAGGTTCTGCACCGTCTCCTTGCCGAGGTAGTGGTCGATCCGGTAGATCTGGTCCTCCCTGAAGGCCAGGCCGAGCTCGCGGTTGAGCTTCCGGGCGGAACCGATGTCGGACCCGAACGGCTTCTCGACGATGACCCGCACCCATCCACGCTTGCCGTCGCGACGTTCCTCTCCTGTCGCTGCCAGACCCGCCGCCTCCAGCTGCTTGACGATCTCCGGGTAGAGGACTGGCGGAACGGCCAGGTAGAAGAGCCGGTTGCCGGCTGTGCCGCGGTCGCGGTCAATCCGGTCGAGCCGCTTGGCGAGGTCGACGTAGGACGCCGGGTCGTGGAACTCGCCGGCGTGGTACTCGATTCCATTGCTGAACGAGTCCCAGACCGTTCGCTTCACCGGCCGGTTGCGGCTGTACTGGTCGATCCCCT
>JALYLB010000173.1 GCA_030774475.1 Chloroflexota bacterium
ACGAACTGGCCGTCGTCCGTTCCGAATGTGCCCCATTGCTTCACAAAGCGCCGCTCGGCATCGAATTTCTGGACGCGATGATTCCCGACATCCGCGACAAAGAAGGTGCCGTCGGGCGAAAAGGCAACGGCTCCCGCAGCCTGCGGATTTTGTCGATGCGTGTTGAGATCGAGCTGGCCGGGCCCCGACCCCGGGGTTCCCCAAGACTCGAGATACCTGCCATCCGGCGCAAAGATCCAGTACACGTTTGCGAACGAGTCGGCGACCCAGATGTCACCGGTCTTCGGGTTGATGGCTGGCCACCAAGTCTGGCAACACGGTGTTGGCTGCGTGGGGCCGCTCTTCTCCCAGAGGAGTTTGAGCTCAGCCAGGGGTGGCGCGGGCGGCGGCGAAGCGGATCTCTGGCGGGCCGACGAGGTTGCCGCGGCCGAGGCTCCTGCGCCCTGAGATCCTCCGGGCGAGCCACCCCGGCCGATCAACAGGACAGCGGCAGTGGCAGCGATGACGACAAGTGCCACTCCCGCGGCAATCAGTGCGCGCTGACCGATTGTCGACCGGCCGCGCGACCATGGCAGCGGCGCCGCGGTGCCGTCCGCAGGCTCCACCCGGTAGAGTGCGATTGGCTCGACGATACCTTTCAGCGTCGGGTGGCCCCGGGGGCTGAACCGGTAGCGCCCGCTCGTCCGGGTCAGCGACCGCACGGTATCGGTTACGAGGACCTCGCCGACGATGGCATGGGCGCAGACCCGCGCCGCGAGGTTGACGGCGGTCCCGACATAGCCCTCAGGCCGCTCCTCGGCCTCGCCGGCGTTGATCCCGATGCCAACCCGTATCGGCTGATTGGGCTCCTCGACGGTTGCGCGAGATGCTGCTGCGACGATCGCCAGACCGGCGGCAACCGCCCGGCTGGCCGAGGGGAAGACGACGTAGAAGCTGTCGCCTTCGGTCTTGATCTCGGCGCCGCCAAGCTCGGCGATGACAGCACGAACGAGGGCGCGGTACCGGTCGAGGAGGTCGGCAGCCGCGGCGTCTCCGCGCGCCTCGGCGTAAGCCGTGAACCCGCGCAGATCGGAGAACAGGAAGCCGTGGGTCAACTGACCGACAGCCGGCGATTCGGTCATTTCACTTCTGGGATCGGAAACCAGGCCATTATCGAGGCTTAGTCGCTCGACCGCGACCTCAGTCGGAAGCCCCTGCAGGGATGCCACGAACCTATCTCGAAGATCGACAGCAGCGGCGGCTCGCAAAATGTTCGATTCCCGTGAACGAGGCCAGCCATCCTGTCGGTGCGATTTACTCCGGGTCATATCGCGTGTCTTCATGGGCGAAGTCCCTGGGGCCTCGCCCGTCGGTGGCAGAATGGGCCATCGCCGAACATCAGGATCTCCATGACACGAGCACCCGAGGCGCCGGACACATCTTTGATCGAGGCGGGCCGGAACGCACTGGCCCGTCACGAGTGGCGCGCGGCGTTTGACGCGCTATCCAAGGCTGACGGCCAGGAGCGCCTGAATCCCGAGGCGCTGGAACTGCTGGCCCAGGCAGCTTGGTGGACCGGTCAGCTACCTGTGACGATTGACGCGCGTGAGCGGGCCTTCGCCGCGGCGACGAAGGTGGGTGATATGCAGGGGGCGGTGATCGCCGCCATCAACCTGGCGCGCGACAACCTTCTGAGGATGGCAACCGACGTATCTCAGGCCTGGCTCAAGCGCGCTGAAGGCATGCTGGACGGCGTCGAGGAGAACGAGGGGCACGGATGGCTGGCGATCGTCATCGGAATGCGGGCGTCGCTCATCGGCGACAGCGAAGCGCACCTGGCGCAGGCGAAGCGCGCCACCGAGATCGGCAAGCGGCTAGGCGCTCGGGGCCTGGAGACGCTTGGCATGGCGGCGCAGGCCTCGGCGCTACTCACCAAGGGCGAGGTTGAGGCAGGCATGGCGCTGGCGGACCAGGCCGCGCTGGTTGCCATCAGCGGAGAGCTGGAGCCTTCCGAGGCCGGCAGCGTGTTCTGCGCCACGATCGAAGCGTGCGCAGCGATCGGCGATGTTAAACGAGCCTCCGAATGGACCGAGGCACAGGATCGCTGGTGTCGACGCGAAGGGATCAATGGGTATCCCGGGATGTGCCGCCTCTTCCGGTCCGACGTCAAGCGGCTTCATGGCGCCTGGCCGGAGGCGGAAGCAGAAGCGCGGCTGGCATCTGTCGAGCTGCGTGGCTTCATCCCGGCGGCGGCGGGACTTGCGCTGTACCAGGTTGGCGAGATCAAGTTGCGTCGCGGCGACCTGCCAGCTGCGGAGGAGGCGCTGCTAGGAGCCCATGGCCTGGGTCAGGACACCGAGCCCGCGCTCTCATTGCTGCGGCTTGCCCAGGGCAAGGTGGCGGCTGCCGCCGAGTCGATCAGGCGCGCCGCAACCGAGCCGGGGCGGTCATCGTGGCGAGCGCCAACGGACAGCGCGGTGTACCGCCTGAGCCTGCTGCCCGCACAGGTCGAGATCCTGCTGGCGGCCGGCGACCTGGCCGGTGCGCGCGCGGCGCGTGAAGAGCTCGGCTCGCTGGCAGCGCTCTTTGCCACGCCAACCGCGAAGGGCGCTGCGGCATCCGCGAGTGGCGCCCTGGCACTGGCCGAGGGCGACGCGCCGACGGCTGGGGAACGTCTGCGGGAAGCTGTCGGCTACTGGACACAGCTTGATGCGCCATACGAGGTCGCGCGGGCGCGCATGCTGCTCGCGGAGGCCTACATCGCGCAGGAGCAGCCAGACCGTGCGGCGATCGACGCGCGCACCGCCCGCGATGCCTTCGAGCGGTTAGGTGCCGTGCTGGACCTCCGAAAGGCCGATGCGCTCCTGGAGCGCCTGGTGGCCACTCCGGATTCTCAGCCGCTGGGCATGGCAGCCACCCGAACGGTACGCGTCTTCATGTTCACCGACATCGTCGATTCCACACGCCTGGCCGAGGTGATGGGCGACGCGGCGTGGAACCAGGTCACACGCATCCATGACCAGCTGCTGCGCATGGCCGTGGCCGAGCAGGGCGGCGAGGAGGTGAAAGCAACGGGCGATGGCTTTTTCCTGGCCTTCGCCGATCCCGACGAAGCACTTGAATCGGCAGTCGCCATTCAGCGCCGCTTGGCGGCACATCGGGAGGCACAGGGCTTCGTGCCAACCGTGCGGATCGGGATCCACCAGGCGGAGGCGAACCGCGTCGGCCTCGATTACGCCGGCACCGGCGTGAACCAGGCCGCGCGCATCGGTGGAGCAGCCAACGGCGGCGAGGTGCTGGTCAGTGCAGCCACCCTGACGGCGGCGCGCCACTCGTACTCCGAATCGGGCCGCCGAAGCATTGAGCTGAAGGGGATATCGGCTCCTGTGGAGGTCGTCTCCATTGACTGGAAATAGGCCGGTCCACCACACTCTTATGACAAAGCGTCAAACAATTGGCGAGCTCCTAGAGGTGGCACGCGCCCGCTTAGACCGCCTCAGCCCCGATGCGGCCCATCGTGAACACCTGGACGGTGCCCTTCTCGTCGATACCCGCAGCCAGGAGCTGCGGCGCGAAACGGGCATCATCCCGGGTTCGGTCCACGTCCCGCTCTCTGTCCTGTTCTGGCGGCTCGACCCGTCGTCGGAGACGCGCGATGAGGATCTCGCTGATCTCGACCGACGCGTCGTGCTTATCTGCGCGCACGGCTATTCCTCGAGCCTGGCAGCTGCGACGCTCCAAGAGCTGGGGTTCGCACAAGCGACCGATGTCGAAGGTGGCTTCGAGGCGTGGGCCAATGCTGGACTTCCGGTGGAGCCGTTGGCGGACTGAAGCCCCTGCGCTCTGGCCGGCCCTCGAGCGAATCCATTGACCCAAAGGTCCTCTTGTTGGCCGTTCTCCTTACCTCCTACGGTCCGGTGCCAAGGGGATTCATTTGGCTAGGGTGTCCCATAACGCGTACCCCAATCGCATGAAACGACCATCGATCACGCTACGTTGGCGCCCAGGTCTTCGCGCCGGCGTCCTCACCTTGTCCGGTCTCCTTGTTGTCGGGACCGCCGTCGTCGTGTCCCTGAATGTGTCCGACCATCTCGCACGAACTGCGGTCGACGAAGCGGTTCGGACAACAGAAGCGGTCGTGCGCGGGTTCGTCGATCCGATGGTGACTCAGGGAGGGTTCAGCAGGCCTGGGACGCAGCAGGCCACACCCATCGATGCGCAGCTCAACCGCCTCGTCGCATCGGGCAAGATCCTGCGCATCAAGGTCTGGGCGCCCGACGGCACGGTCCTCTTTTCCGACCTGCCAGCCTTACGGGGCCGGCGTTTCCCGGTAGGGGACGAGCTTCGCGAAGCGCTCGAAGGCACCGTCGCGACCGAGTTCTCGAGCGCAACCGCAGATGAGAACGTTTTCGAACGGGGACTCGCGAATCGCTTCCTGGAGATCTATCTGCCGATCCGCACCCCCGGCACCGGCGAGCCGGCTGGGGCATACGAAATCTATGAGGACGCCGCGCCGATCGAGGCGGACATCGCCGCCACACGTCGGGATGTCCTGCTCATCGTCGGGGCGATGGCCCTGGGGCTGTTGGCGCTGCTGTTCGCTGCCTTCTCGGCGGCCTCCCGGCTGCTTGCCGGCCAGAACCGACGGCTGCGCGCGCAGGCCGAGACCGAGCAACTCCTGGCGGCAGACCTCCGTCGCAGCGGGGAGCGATTCCGCTCGCTGGTACAGAATTCCGCCGACGTCAACATGGTCCTAAGCGCCGATGGCACGATCGTGTACGAGAGTGCGGCGGTCGAGCGCGTGCTTGGCTACCGGGTCGATGACCGACTCGGCAAGTCTGCCCTCGAGATCCTCCACCCCGATGACGTACCCCGAGGGCAGCAGCTGCTTGCGGACGTGATGCATTCCTCTGGCGCGCAGATTTCGGGCGAATTCAGGGCGCGCCACGCCGACCAATCTTGGCGATTCATCGGGGCGGTCCTCACCAACTTGCTCGAGGATCCTGCGGTCGGTGGCATCGTCGTCAACTACCGCGACGTCACCGAGCGAAAGGCACTCGAAGTCGAGCTCAGGCACCAGGCCTTCCACGATTCACTCACCGGTCTTGCGAACCGAGCGCTGTTCGCGGACCGCTTGGAGCATGCGCTCACGCGAGTTCGGAGGCTTCCGCAGCCCTTGGCCGTGCTGTTCATCGACCTCGACGATTTCAAGACGGTGAATGACAGCCTTGGGCACGGTGAAGGCGACCTGCTCTTGATCGCAGTCGCGGAGCGGCTACGCGGCGGGCTGCGGGCGAGTGACACGATCGCGAGGATGGGCGGTGACGAATTCGCTGTCCTCATCGAGGACCCCGAGGATGCGGAGGCCCCCGTTGAAGTTGCTCACCGGCTGCTCGCGACCTTGGCGGAGCCCTTCGGGCGCGGGGGCAAAGAGCTGTTCGTACGCGCCAGCGTGGGGATAGCGGTTTCAACCAACAAGAGGCAGACCGGCGACGACCTCCTGCGGGACGCAGACGCATCGATGTACATGGCGAAGAGCAACGGCAAGAATCGGGTTGAGGTATTCGAGCCGCGCATGCACACCGCGGCGATCGCCCGACTTGATCTCAAGCGCGATCTGGAACGCGCCCTGGAGCGAGGAGAGTTTGCACTCGTCTACCAGCCGATCATGCGGCTGCAGACGGACCAGGTGACAGGCGTGGAAGCGCTCCTTCGATGGCATCATCCGCGGCAAGGCGTTGTCGCTCCCGCCGAGTTCATACCTGCCGCCGAAGAGAGCGGGCTCATCATCCCCCTCGGTCGTTGGGTGTTGGAGCAGGCCTGCCTGCAGGCCAAGGCCTGGGACTCGGAAAACCGCTCGCCGATGAACATGAGTGTCAACGTCTCGGCTCGCCAGATTCACCAGCCTGGATTTGTGGAAGAGGTGGCGAACATCCTCGAGGGGACGGGCCTCGAGCCTGCCCGCCTAACGCTCGAATTGACCGAGAGTGTCCTGATGCAGGACGCGGAGATGACGACAGCGACGCTCGGGGCCCTGAAACAGCTTGGCGTCAGGCTGGCGATCGACGACTTCGGGACGGGCTATTCGTCGCTGAGCTACCTCAGGCGATTCCCCATCGATGAGCTGAAGATCGATCAATCGTTCGTCGCTACCGTGAGCGTCGGTCCTGAGCAATCGGCGCTCGTCCGTTCGATTGTCAAACTCGGAGCGGTGCTCCATCTCGATACGGTCGCTGAGGGCATCGAGAACGCCGGCCAGCTTTCCGAGCTTCGCAAGCTCGGCGCAGATCTCGGGCAGGGGTACTTCTTCGCCAGACCAATGAACGCGGATGCGATCTCAACCTTGCTCTCTCAGGGGGACGGCCGCATCCAACGGTCGCTCGACGAGAGCGTGGCGTGACACGTCCTCTTCCGCGCACCTCGAACCGTTAAGGACAAAGCCGTCCCGACGGAGCGTCGGGACGGCTTGTTCAGCAGTGGCGCGGGCCGGCGGGTAGGCCGACCGGCCGCGCATCGGGATTGCGTGTTAGGCGGCGACAGGGACGCCGCGGAAGAGGCTCAGGTCGCCGATGACGGTGGTCACCAGGTGAACCCGGTCTGCGACGTTCTCCTTGATCCAGGTCGCAGCCACGCTGGCTGAGTGCTGGGCCGCCTCGCGGGTCTCCCAGATGCTGAGCGAGATGACCTTGTGGTTGCCGGTGTCGACCAGTCCGTAGTTCACGAAGCCTGGCTCCTTGACGAAGACGGGCAGGATGCCCTTCTCGACGATCCCGGTCAGCTCATCGAAGGTGCCCATGGTCAGGTCGTAAGTCGAGAGTCTCGTGTAGCGCATTTCGTACTCCTCTGCCCCCGGTGCGGCCAAGTCGACACGAAGCGGATTCGCCGATGGCTCTCCGTCATTCGAGGGGCCAGAGGATCAAGCGGTTCGCAGCCTTGCAGCCGATGCGGGCAGTGTAGCACGAAACCACTCGTGATATATTCGCGTCGTATTCGTCACGAGTCTGTACAGGAGTCTCCAAGTGCCAAGGATCGAGTTCGAGGCCGAAAGCGAAGAGCAGCTGCTTGCCCTCGCCTGGCGATGGGTGATGGGCCCGAAGCGTGGAGGCCCGGGGGTGACGGGTGATCAGGCAGGTCGCGCAGATCAGGCCGATCTTCGGCGACGTCAGCTTGGAGAGGTGCTCAACGCGATACGGGGCGCCGACAGTCGCCGATTACTGCACGAGGTCGCCGAGCTATCCACCCGCAACGCGGCGCTTGTCCTCGATGCCGAGCTGGCGGCACGCTACGGAAAGCACAGCGGGACCGCCTTCGCCGGCATCGTGGCCGGCCCCAACAAGGTCATGCGCCGCGTGGCGCGTCGTGACCTGATCAGATGGGACGCCGACGCTCGCGGATATCGGATGGATCCTGCCGACGCAGAGATCGTGCTCGAGCGCTGGCCCGCGTCATAGCTCGCG
Organism: Chloroflexota bacterium; assembly: GCA_030774475.1. Lineage (GTDB taxonomy): Bacteria > Chloroflexota > Limnocylindria > QHBO01 > QHBO01 > CF-82. The sequence goes on from JALYLB010000173.1 coordinate 7,437, forward strand.
GTCGCCACTTGTCCTAGCTCAGGGCAATTTTTCCTTGCGAGACAGGATCGACCCGAGGTTCCGAACGCCGCCGCGCTCGGTACCACGCGAGGTACTCGACCAACTCGTTTCGCTCCTCGTCGGTGAGATCAGCGAAGATCGCTGCGCTCACCAGGTGGCTCGCATCCGCGGTCGACTCGCCTGGCACCCGATAGCCGCTCAGGCGCATGAGTTCCGCGTACGGCAGGGCCAGCACCTCGCTCAGCTGGTGAAGGACGTGTGGCGACGGTTTCTTGACCGCGTCGTTCTCGAGCTTGCTCAGGTAGGCGCCGGAGATACCGGCCGCCCGCGCAGCTTCATTGGTCGATAGCTGGCGCACCACCCGCGCCTGCTTGAGGACCGATCCGATCGATGGTGGCATCCGCTCCCATCCTACAGTGGTAGTCCGAAACTACAGTTGACAGTAGCAGCTGGATCTGTTTGACTGCAAGGCCATGACCTTGCGCGTCGTCGGGTATCTGGCGCTATGGATCGGCGGTTCGACTGTCGTTCTCGTTGCGCTGGCCTATCTCACCGCACACTAAGAGCGGATCGACCCGTCCGCTGATTCGAGGAAAACCGATGGATACGTTCACCGAGCACCGTCTGCGGGATGAGGCAATCTCCCGCGCGCAGGATCGCGCGAGCCTGCGCAAGCCCACCCGCAAGTGGCCGGACCTCGAGAGACGCGCTGCGCCGTCCCCTAGCGAGCCGCGTGCGCTGGCGCCGCGCACCGACCTACCCAGTCACGACGTAGAGCCCACCGATAGCTGAGCCCCGATCCGGGGGCCCTCGCGCCAAGCGTTGGCTTACCCGCGAGGCACCGTTGCCTCGCCAACGAACTGCTTGACGAGCGCCTCGAGCTCCGCGACCTGGAATGGCTTTTCCAGCGTCTCGACCCTTGGATCGCGAGTGATCTCATCCGCGTGCTCCTGGAGGCCCACGAGGTCGCCAGTGCATAGGATGATCGGAAGCTCGCGCAGTTCCGCATCCCGACGAACCGCGAGCAGGATGTCCCAGCCGGCGAGCCCATCGCGGCGCCAGCGCAGGTCGATGATCAGCAGCGCCGGCCGGCTCTGCCGGATCGGCTCCACGTCGCTGATGGTGTCGCCATCGATTGTCGTGACGTCGTAACCCGAGTCTTCCTCGAGCAGGCTGTGCATGAGCTCGAGGAAGTCGGGATTGTCGTTGACGACCGTGATGCGGGGGCGGTGCTCAATCATCGGTCATACCGGCGAGCGTCCCGGGAGGGCGCGGACGATGGCGATCAGGATGATCGCGCCGATGAGCGCCACCACGATGCTGCCCCAGAATCCCGCTGTGCCCCCGCCAGTGATCAGGCTGAAGACGAAGCCGCCAACGAGCGCGCCAACGAGGCCCACCACGATGTCGCCGACAACGCCGAACCCGCCGCCCTTCATGATCACTCCGGCCAACCAGCCGGCGATGAGGCCCACGACGATCCAGGCGATGATGCCACCCGGCTCAAGAACCATCTCCACGCCCTCCATGCTGGCAAGCGGGTCGCCTTGGTGGCGACGTCACCAGGCCTGCCGCTGGCCCGCGCTGCACGCGCCATGCCAGACTGCCGTCGCGCGCCGGCACCGATGAGCGGCGTCGCGCTGCAGGTTGCCAGCGGGCCGCGATAGGCTATCGCGGCAAGCTGCCGGACGTTGACCGGCCCGTTTCACCGTGAGCAGAGGGGCAGGGACCGAATGCCGACATACATGGACGTTCACGACATCCCCGGTGTCAAGGCTGCAGACGTGGTGGGTGCGCACGAGGCCGACCTGCGAGTGCAGGGCAAGTACGGCGTGAACTACAAGCACTACTGGGTCGACGAGGACGAGGGAAAGGTGTTCTGCCTGGTCGACGCGCCCGACAAGGAGACCGCGACGCTCGTGCACCGGGAGGCGCACGGCCTCGAGGCGCATACGCTCCACGAGGTGGAACAGGGCGCCTGACATCCAGCCATATGCGGGCGATTTGAGGTGACTGGACGAGATTCCCACCCGACGGCAGCCCCTCGGTGGGTCCTCCCGCCAGCGGGCGTGATCGCGGCGATCAGCTTGTACGCGGTCGCGATGGCGTACCTGGAGGCGGCCGTGGTCGTCTACCTGCGCGCTGCGCTGGGGGTGGGAGCCGGCAACGTGTTTCCGGTCGACTTCAGCGCGTCGGGTAACCATCTCGGGTTCATCGAGCTCGGCCGCGAGGCGGCGACGCTGGTGATGATCGGCTCGGTCGGCTGGATCGTCGGTCGCGGCCCACTCGAGCGTCTCGCATGGGCCGCCGTCGTCTTCGGGATCTGGGACATCGGCTACTACGCATGGCTCTGGGTGTTCAGCGGCTGGCCGCCTTCAGTCGGCACCTGGGACCTGCTCTTCCTGCTGCCGGTGCCCTGGGCGGGACCGGTTTGGGCGCCGATCGCGGTCAGCGCCGGCCTCATCGGCTTTGGCCTGGTCTTTGCCGGCCGCCTGCGCTCAGGCGTTGGAGTGCGGCTGGGGCGCGCTCAGCTCGCAGTGCTCCTCCTGGGTGGCCTGGTCATCACCGTCAGCTTCGTGCTCAACGCGGGGATCGTGCTGGCGGGAGGGACTCCCACCAGCTTCGCCTGGCCGATCTTCGCCGTCGGGATGGCGATCGGTGTGGCGACCGCGGTCCGTACATTGCAGTCACCGATGGCGGTCAGGATCGAGGGTACGCCCGAAGCCGCCTAGGCGTGCACACAGGTACTGACCCGGGAGCGCCGGTTGCGCCGCCCCACCGTAGAGGTAGTAGTTCTGCCCACCCTGGCCGTTGGCCGCGCGGTCGACCTCTTCGTACGCGCTCTGCCGCCGCCGTCGGCCCCCTAGACCTTCAGCGCCATCGGTCTATGCGCAGTCGTTTGAGCAGGGTAGGATGCGGCGTGCCAGCGGCCGCTGGCTCGCGTCGGAGGATCGTGAAGGCGTGGAACTCGAAGCGACCCTGGCCACCGTCCCGCTGCTGGCCTCGCTGGACAAGAGGACCCTTGCCTCGCTGGCGGACCGCGCCAAGGTGCGGACCTACGAGGCTGGCGATGCCATCGTGACCCAGGACGCCCCTGCCGCGGCGCTCTACGTCATCCTGACCGGGCACGCCGACGTCGAGCGTGGGCACGGAGTCTCGACCGGGCTGCTGGGTCAGCTTGGACCGGGGGACTTCTTCGGCGAGCTGGCACTCATCGAGGAGCACGCTCGAACCGCCACGGTGCGCGCCACGGAGCACACCGAATGCGTGCTCTTCGTCGCTTGGGAGTTCACGGCGCTCCTCAAGGAGTACCCCCAGATCGCGATTCCGATCATGTACGCCCTGATCGCGCGGATCCATCGTCGGGAGCAGCACCCGCTGGATTAGCCCGATGTCGCCGCCGGGCCCAAGGTCCGGCGAGCCCGGGCGTGCCGCTTACGGTTGAAGGCGCCGCCGGCGCCAGTTGCCGTCGCCGCTCGGCAGGTACTCCACTCGATCGTGAAGGCGATCGGCGCGCCCCTCCCAGAACTCGAAGACCTCGGGCACCAGCCGATACCCGCCCCAGAAGGGTGGGAGGGGGATCGCCTCTCCTGGGAAGCGCGCGTCGAGCTCGGCGACCTGGGCCTCGAGGATCGCCCTTGATTCGACCTCCGACCCCTGGTCCGATGCCCATGCCGACAGGCGGCTGGCTCGCGGCCGCGTCGTCCAGTACGCGGTGGATTCGGTATCGCTCATCGACAGGACCGGTCCGGCGACACGCACCTGGCGCCCGAGCGGGGCCCAATGAAAGGCGGCTGCCGCACGGGCGTTGCCCGCCAGGTCGCGGCCCTTACGGCTGCGACGATTGGTGTAGAAACGCAGTCCATCGCGGTCGAGACCGCGCAGGAGGACCATCCGGACGGACGGATCGCCATCCAACCCGGTGGTCGCCAGGGCGAAGGCGTTGGCAAGTGGCAGGCCGGACGTCTCCGCTTCTGCAAGCCAGGCCTCGAGCTGGTGGAACGGGTCGGGATCGAGGTCGGCGGGATCGATTGGCATCAGCTCGAGATCGGCATTGGGCCGGTATCGTAGCCCGGTGACCAATGAGTCCGAGGCCGAGCGACCGCCTGCGCAAGCCAGGCCAGGCGCGGTCCTGCTCGACCTCGACGGCACGCTGGTCGACACCGTGGAACGGCGCGTCTCGAGCTGGCTCCAGGCCCTCGATGAGGCAGGCTTCCCAACCGACCGCAACGCCGTTGCGCCGCTCATCGGCTCGGACGGACGGCTGCTCGCGCGGCGCGTGGCCGAGCTGGCGCACGCCGAGCTCGACGAGGACCGCGCGGAGGCGATCGACCAGCGAGCGGGGGAGCTCTTCGCAGCGCTCAATGTCAGGCCGGCACCACTGCCGGGTGCGCGCGACCTGCTGCTGGCGCTGGACTCCACCGGAACTCCCTGGGCGGTCGCGACTTCCAGCCGTCGCGAGCAGGTCCGAGCGTCGCTCGAGGCCCTCGCCCTTCCCCACGAGCCGACCGTCATCGATGGCACGCACGTCCAGCGAGCCAAGCCCGAGCCGGATCTCCTGCTGCTGGCCGCTCGGCGGCTCGGGGTCGACCCGACCGATGCCTGGTGCATCGGCGATAGCACGTTTGACATGCTCGCCGCCAGAGCCGCGCGGATGTGGCCGATCGGTGTCACGACCGGGGCGGCGGACGCAGCCGCGCTTCGCGGAGCCGGCGCGGCCGAGGTGTTGGGCTCGCTGACCGAGCTCATCCCCCGATTCACGGCGCCACCGCAGGCGGGCGGATACCATCGTCGGCGTGCCGCTCGAGACCTACCGTCGCAAGCGTGACTTCGCACGGACGCCGGAGCCGGAGCCCGGACCGGTCGGCGACGGCGGCGGGCGGTTCGTGGTCCAGCGCCATCGGGCCACGCGCCTCCACTACGACTTTCGCCTGGAGGTCGGCGGAGTCCTCGTCAGCTGGGCCGTGCCCAAGGGGCCGACCCTGGACCCCGACGCACGGCGGATGGCCGCACGGACTGAGGATCACCCGATCGAATACCTCGAGTTCGAGGGCAAGATCCCGCGCGGCGAGTACGGAGCCGGAGACGTCATCGTCTGGGACTGGGGGACCTTCGAGCCGGAGGGGACGAACGATCCGCGGGCGGCGATTGACGCAGGAGAGCTGAAGTTCGCGCTCTTCGGCGAAAAACTCAACGGCCGCTTCACGATCATCCGCACGGGTGGCCGGCGCGACGCCATGGGACGTCGGTCAGACCCCGACCAGTGGCTGCTCATTCACAAGCGCGACGAGTCCGCGGTGAGCGGCTGGAACGCCGAAGACCACCCGGCCAGCGTCCGCACCGGGCGCACAAATGACGAAGTCGCCGCCGATGTTGCTCCGCGGTTCAACGCGCCGCCGCCACCCGCCGCGGGCGTGGTGCCCGATCTGCCCGGCTCGCGCGAGGCGCCGCTGCCCGAATTCGTGCCGCCGATGCTCGCCACGCCGGTCGACGGGGCATTCAGCTCACCCGATTGGCTCTTCGAGGTGAAGTGGGACGGGTACCGGGTCGAGACGGTGATCCGCGACGGACGGGCGCGCATCTGGACCCGCAAGCACAACGATGCAGCGACTTACTTCCCCGATCTCGCTGGGCCGGCCCCATGGATTCGGGCGGCCGACGCGGTCGTCGACGGCGAGGTCGTCGCCCTGGACGAGCAGGGCCGCCCCTCGTTCGGCCGGCTCCAGGAACGGACCGGGCTCCGCGGCCTCGCGGTGGCCACCGGTCGCCGCCGACCGGAGAGCGAACGGCTCTCCAAGGACGAGCGCGCCGCGATCCCGCTGGTCTACTGGGTCTTCGACCTGCTCCACGTCGACGGTCGCTCGCTCCTCGGCGTCCCGCTCGTCGAGCGCAAGCAGCTCCTGCGCCGCCTCCTCCGCCCGCACCCGCTGGTCCGCTATGCGCCACACGTGGAGGCCGATGGCGAGGCATTCCTCGAGGCCGCGCGGCAGCAGGAGCTCGAAGGGATCATCGCCAAGCGCCGGGAGAGCGTCTATGAGCCGGGCCGGCGCTCATCGGCCTGGCTCAAGATCAAGCTGCGCCGGGAGCAGGAGCTGGTCGTCGCCGGCTGGCTCGAGGGAGAGGGAAGCCACAAGGACCTGGGCTCGTTGGTCGTCGCCGTGAACCACGAGGGGCACCTGAGGCATGCCGGCCAGGTCGGCAGCGGCATCGATACCCGAACCCGACGCGAGCTGTTAGCGACCATCGGGTCAATCGAGCGGCCGACCTCGCCAATCGATCCGGCACCGCGGCTGCCCCGGGTTCACTGGGTCGAACCCCGCGTCGTCATTCGGGCGGAGTTCGCGGAGTGGACGCGGGACGGGCTGGTGCGGCAGGCGGCCTTCAAGGGCGTCGAGATCGCGAAGGACCCGGCCAGCGTCGTCCGCGAGGAGGCCGGCCCGGTTCGTCGCGTCCTGGCCGCGGGTAAGCGCACGCCACCGGTCCGCGGGCGGCGGACGACCAAGGCTCGGGAAGCGCGGCCTGATCCTCCGGCGCCGGAGGCTGCTCCTGGGACGGAAGACGTCACCGGCGAGCTTGCTGCCCTCGACGCCATGGACTCGGGGGGTGAGTGGAAGGTGGCCGGTCGGACAGTTCGCGTGACGAACCTCGACAAGGAGCTCTTCCCCGCAGATTCAGAGCGCGGTCGTCCGGCCTTCACCAAACGCGACCTGCTGCGACACTACGTGGCCTCCGCGGCCGTGCTGGTTCCTTATCTGCGGGATCGGGGCGTCACTGTCCTGCGCTTCCCGAACGGGGTGGCGCGGCCTGGCTTTTGGCAGAAGGACCTGCCCGGCCACACGCCGGAATGGGTGCAACGCTGGACTTTCCATCACCGCAGCGAGGGGCCCAAGCACTACCCGGTGGTCGATCACCCGGCGACCCTGGCCTGGCTGGCCCAGGAGGCGGCGATCGAGCTGCATCCCTGGACCTCGCCCGCCGACCGTCCCGACCAGCCGACCTACGCGCTGATCGACATCGATCCCGGCCCCGCCACGACCTGGGAGGAGGTCCTCGTTCTCGCTCGCCTCTTCCGCGCTGCCCTGGGACACCTGAGCCTGTTGGGACTGCCCAAGGTGACCGGCAAGCGCGGGATCCAGGTCTGGATTCCCGTCGGGCCCGGCTATTCCTTCGAAGACACCCGCGACTGGGTCGAACGCCTGTCGCGCGCAGTGGGCCAGACCGTCCCCGAGCTGGTGAGCTGGCAGTGGTCGAAGACCGCGCGAGGGGGGAAGGCGCGGCTCGATTTCACGCAGAACGCCTCGATCAAGACGCTGGTCGCGCCGTACTCGGTTCGTGCTGCGCCGGGAGCGCCAGTCTCCGTTCCGATCCGCTGGGAGGAGCTCGACGATCCAGAGCTCCGCGCGGATCGGTGGACGATCGCCAGCCTACCCGCGCGACTGGCCGAGGTGGGGGACCTGTTCAGTCCCGCCCTGTCACGGACCCAGGAGCTCCCGGAGCTGTAGCCGGACAGCAACACGCGCCGGATCGCTGCCCCTGGGGGCCGTCCGACGCGTGAGTGATCTGATCGGCGCCGCGTTGACGCCGGGGGTTACAGCGGGAAGCCGCTGCCGTTGGTAACGCGACGCACTGTTGTGACTCCTGTTCACGCCACCTGCCGTGGGTCTGGCTGGTCGGCGCGATCACAGTCGCCGCGAAAGGTCCCGCTCACAATGAGTCGTCAGTACTGGGCCCCGTCCGAGGGCAGGTACTTTCGTCGTCATCGGGAGTCAAGTCCCGCTTGCCAAGCCATGTAGACTTTCGGCATGCCACGAACCCGGACCCTCGCCCGGCCCACGGAGCGCGACGCGACCCTCGCGCTGCGGATCGGGGAGCGGATCCGCGAGGCGCGACATCGTTCCGGCATGACCCAGCAGCAGCTCGCCGGCGATCGATACACCAAGGCGTACATCAGCGCACTCGAGACCGGCATCGCCCGACCTTCGATGGTCGCCCTGACCTACCTTTGCGCGCGGCTGGGCGTCCCCGCCAGCCATTTCCTCGACGAGCAGAATCCCGCGTGGAGCCGCCTTCAGGTCGACATGCACCTGGCCGCCGGCGATTGGCAGGACGCGGTGGATGGATACCGCATCCTGCTCGATGGCTCGCTCGAAGAGCCGGCCCGCGCCGAGGTACTTCGTGGCCTGGCAGAGGCGGAGGCCCGCCTCGATCACGGGCGCGAAGCCATCGCCGCCGGCGCAGAGGCAGCCCGCATCTTCTCCGACCTCGGCCGCCCGGCGGACGAGGCGCTCGCGCGCTACTGGATGGCGTTTGGCCTGTACGAATCGGACAACGAGGCCGATGCGCGCGGCCTCCTCTCGGCCCTTCTCGAGCGCGTGCGCGCCGGCCTGGCCGTCGAGCCGGACTTCGAGCTGCGCGTGCTGCTGGCCCTGGCCGCCGTTGAGTCGCGCGCCGGGATGTACAACCGCTCGCTCAGCTACCTCGAAGAGGCGCGGGGCCTCGCCGCCGATCTTGACGATCGTCGACGCGCCACATTCCTCTTCAGCCTCGCCATCAGCTATCGCGAGACCGGCGACGTTGAGGCGGCGATTCGAACTGGAACGCAGAGCCTGGCCCTCTATCGGTCCGCGGGAGCGGTCCTCGAGGGCGCCGGCATCGAGAACGATCTCGCGCTCGCGTACCTTGCCTCAGGGAACATCGCCAAGGCCGGGGAGATGGCCGGCCAGGCGCGCTCCCAGGCCGAGGCGGCCGGTGACGAGCGGCTGCTCGCAGCCATCCTCGAGACCGAGGCGCAGGTCGCGGCGGCGCATGGTGACCGAGGCGCAGCGCAGGAGCTGGCGGATCGATCCGCCGATCTTGCGCGGCGAACAGGCAACCGGCTTGCTCTGATGGCCGCGGTCCTGACCGGGGCCCGCCTGGAGCGGGACGCCGGCAATGCGGCCGCCGCCGAGAAGCGCTTCGCCGAGGCCGCCGAGCTTGCCCGCGAGGGCGGGTCCTCGGGTCGGATTCGAGAGGTGCTTCGCGAGTGGGCGGACCTGAAGGCCGACGCCGGAGACCATCGAGGAGCCTACGAGCTCACCCGCGAGGCGCTATCAGTCAATTGAGTATTGACATGTGCAGTTGGGTGCCCTTAGGCTGAACCGCAACCCAGTTGGATGGGCACACGCCGCCGGGGGGCGACGTACCAACTGTGGACGTCGGGGGAGAGGGATCGGAGAGCGGGCACTTCTCCGATCCCTTTCACGTGTCCGGAACCACCGCGTGTCGCCGACCCTCCATCCGCGTGGCGCCGATTCCCCGCTACGATTTGCGACGTGACTCGCCGTCTCTTCATCTTCGACGAACCTGACCACTTCCTGGCTGCCGCGGTGGGGGAGCCCGGCAGCCGATCGTTCTTCCTCCAGGCACGCCAGGGCGGCGCCGTGGTGACCCTGGGCATCGAGAAGACGCAGGTTGCCGCGCTCGCTCAGCGAATCGGCGAGCTGCTGGTCGCGGCCGAGCAACCGACGTCACTGGCACCGTCCCTGCGCGGGGCAGTCTCCGAGCCGGTCGAGCCGCGGACGGAGCTCTTCCGCATCGGCCTGCTGGCCATCGGCTGGGATGGCGATGGCTCGGCACTGACCGTCGAGGCGCGACCCATCGACGAGGATGGTGAGTATGCCGAGGTCGCAGACGACGATCCGACCGGACCCGATCTTCTCCGCGTACGGCTGTCGCCGAGCGAGGGACTCCAGTTCGCGAATGCTGCGGCCACCCTTGTTTCAGCGGGCCGCCCGGCCTGTCCGTTCTGCGGGCAACCGCTCGATCCGAGCGGCCACTTCTGCCCCCGGTCGAACGGCCACCTCAACTGAGCGCGCCGCGACGCCGATGACCGACGTGCGTGGGGAGCCTTTGGGCCCCGACGAGCGGCGGGCGCGTGCTCCGCGCGAGCAGGCCGCCCCGTCCATTCCGATCCGGGTCGACTGGATCGAGCCCGCGTTGCTCAACGATGGTGAACCAGGTCGGTTGGGTCTGACGCACCTCCCGGGCAAGCACGGCATCTCGTTCCGCTATCCGGGCCTGGAGTACCGGCGCGACCTGGGCGACGACCTAGCGGCGCTCCGTGGGATGGGCGTCGGCTTCCTCCTGCTGCTGGTCGAGGACCACGAGCTCCAGCTCTGGGGCGATCTCCGCATCGTCCAGGCGGGGAAGGAGGCCGGGATCGAGGTGCGGCGTCATCCGATCCCCGATGGCGGCGTGCCGCAGGGTCCGGAGGCGATCGCCGAGCTTCTGGTCGAGCTGCGGGCCGCCCGCGAGCGTGCCGATGCCGCGGTGGCCTGCATGGGCGGAGTCGGACGAACCGGGCTGGTCGCTTCGTGCGCCCTGGTCGAGGGAGGTTTGGCGCCGGCCGAGGCGATCGAGGTCATTCGACGGCTACGCCACCCCGATGCGGTCGAAACGGCGGTGCAGCAGCAGTTCGTGGAGACCTACGCGGATTGGGCTGCGCGACCGAACCGGGCAGACACTACCGGGAGCGGCTCGGCAGACTAGTCGGACGCTTCCCCGTGGTGCCGCTGGTGCGGGTCATCGGCCTTCTCGAGGGAGCTCAGCAGCCGGCGCAGGAGGCGATTCAGGTCCTCCTTCTCGCCGGCGTCGAGGGCCGAGGCGATGATGAGTTCCTTTGCCGCCTGTGTGCCGGTGGTCGTCTGCCACGCCTGCCAGCCCGCATCGGTGAGCTCGACCTCGATGGCACGACGGTCATTCGGGTCGCGTTGGCGGCGGATGAGGCCGGCGGCCTCCATGCGGTCGAGCCGGTTGGTCATCGCGCCGCTGGAGAGCCCCATCTCCTCGGCGAGCTGACCGGGTGAGCGGCGGTAGGGAGGACCGTGGCGGCGAAGCGCTCCCAGCAGCCGCCATTCCCCCTTGTTGAGGTCGTGGGCCGCGAGCGTCTCATCCATCGTCTTGTTGATACGCCAGGCGATCTTCTGGATCCGCTCAACGATGCCCTCGGTTGCCAGGTCGAGATCAGGGAGCTCGCTCTTCCAGATCGCGAGCATCGAGTCGACGTGGTCGCGCAGCTCGGCCTCGGTGGGTCGTGGCTTCACAGCGGTCATTTGTTTGGAATTCTCTACCTCAAACCTCTTGACGTCAAGATACCTCCGCCCTACCATACGGATCGTTTTGATATTAAGAGACTTAACGTGGAAGTACATCGGGTGCTCGAGGAGGCTGAGATGCAACACGACGGCTTCGATCCCGAGATCCTCGCGCTGCAGGGTCGGGCACGGGTGAGCGACCTGGGCGCGCGGATCCGCGGAGCGCGCCGCGACGGCCCGCGGACCGTCCGACCGCGACGTTGGGCCGCCGGCGAGTTGCTCCGGAGCGACCTGGTCATCGCGCGCGGCCGCTGACGCGCGCCGCGGGCCGGCATGCCTGAAGGGCTCCGGCTCATCATGGCGCCGTGCGCTACGACGTCGTCGTCATCGGCCTGGGAGGGATGGGCACCGCCACAGCCGCCCATCTAGCCCGGCGCGGGCGCGGGGTCCTGGGTCTGGAGCAATTCGACATGCTCCATGAACGAGGCTCGTCTCACGGCCTGACGCGGATCATTCGCCTCGCCTACCACGAGGACCCCTCGTACGTCCCGCTCCTGCGCCGTGCGTATGAGCTGTGGCACTCCCTCGAGGCCGAGGTTTCCATGCAGCTGCTCATCACCACCGGCAGCCTCGAGGGCGGACCCTCCGATGGCTCTACCTTCAACGGCGCCCTCCGCGCCGCGCAACTGCACGGCATCGCCCACGAGGTCCTGGATGCCACCGAGATGGCGCGGCGATTCCCAGCCTACCGGGGCTTCCCTCCCGATACGCGGGCCGTGCTCCAGCCCGACGGAGGCTTCCTCCTGGCAGAACGCACCATGCTTGCCCACATCCGGGTCGCGCTCTCGCACGGCGCAGACCTTCGTTTTCGCCAGGTCGTCCGGGCATGGAGGACGCTCGACGACGGGGTTGAGGTCGAGACCGATGGCGGCACCTTCCAGGCCGATCGGCTCGTGATCTGTGCCGGTCCGTGGGCGCGCCAGCTCGTGCCGGCCCTCGATCGGCTCGCGGTCCCCGAGCGCCAGGTGCTCGCCTGGCTGCAGCCCACCCGGCCAGAGTTGTTCGCCCCGGCCCAGTTTCCGGTCTTCCTGCTCGACGTCGAGGAGGGCAGCTTCTACGGCTTCCCGGTCCACGACGTGCCGGGCTTCAAGTTCGGCAAGTACCACCACCTCCGCGAGCCGATCGATCCCGACGACCCGGACCGATCCGTCCACCCCCAGGACGAGGCGTTGCTGCGGTCGTTCGCAGAGCGCTACTTCCCCGATGGCGCGGGGCCGACCGTCATGCTCAAGGCCTGCATCTTCACCAACTCACCGGATGAGCACTTCATCCTCGACCTGCTGCCTGGATCACCGCAGGTGTCCATTGCTGCCGGATTCAGTGGCCACGGCTACAAGTTCTGCAGCGTGGTGGGCGAGATCATGGCCGACCTGGCGATGGTCGGCGAGACTCGCCACGACATCGGCCGCTTCCGCCTCAATCGGTTCGCTGCGGCGAGCGAGCCGGTCTGAGGCAAGACCTCGGTCGAGGGCAAACGCCGCCCTCCCGGAAGTACGGGGGGAGTACTGCAGCAGACCGCACCTGGGCGGTTTGGGGTGGTCAGCCCAGGGAGGGGCGTGGGCCGGAGGTACTAGTTCGTCATAGCCAGGTTGGGGTAGGCGCTCGATGCTACTGGCGTTGATCCGCCCTCATGGAACCAAACCAATGAACCTCTCCGAGCAGCTTCGCCAACTCAGCCCGACACGCCGCGCACTCCTCGCGGCGGGCACGGTCACCCTGGCTCTTTCGATGGCGCTCTCCATCGCCCCGACCTTGGCGGCGGGCGGCGGAAACTCTGGCACCGTCAAGATCCACGGCGTCGACACGACCGCCGATGACACGAGTAACGACCCCCACGTCTGCGCCTTCACCGTCGTCTTCGACGGCTTCGATGCGGGCGCGACCGGCACCTGGGAGATCGCCAGCCAGGCTCCGGGGGATGGCAGTGTCGTCGCCTCCGGCGATTACGTCATCGGTGGTGCAGGCCAGGATGAAACGGCGTCGATGACGTTGCCCGCCGGCCACTACCAACTGGGGTGGACCGAGGGCGCCACTTCGAAGCACAAGACCTTCTGGGTTGCCGACAACTGCGGTGGCGAGAACCCGGGCGACACCGGCGGCACGACCGATCCGGGCGACACCGGCGGCACGACTGACACCGGCGACACCGGCGGCACGACTGACCCCGGCAACACCGGCGACACCGGCGGCACGACTGACCCCGGCAACACCGTTTCGGACACCCAGACCGATCAGCCCGGGCAGCCCACAGAGGGTGGCGTCCAGGCGGCCACCGGCTCGAGCGAGGGAACGACCTCCTCGCTGCCGAACACGGCGTTCGCTCCGAGCTCGGTCAGCCTGACCCCGCTGCTCAGGGTCCTTGGACTGCTCCTGATCGTCGCAGCCCATCCATTTATCCGTCGCTCGGCGCAAGCGGATCGCGCCTGACGGTCGCAGAGGGGCGCTGCCCCCCTCCCCCCGAGAACGCCGGCCCAGTGCCCAGGGCCGGCGTTCTTGCGTCCGTCACACTGCGGTCATGCAGCCGACATCGACGCGACACGGGTCTGCAGGCACAATACGTCCATGACCAAGATCGCTAAGTCTGACGCCGAATGGCGCCAGGAGCTCACCCCCGAGCAGTACCACGTCCTTCGCGAGAAGGGCACCGAACGCGCCTTCACCGGCGGTTACTGGGACGAGCACACGCCGGGCATCTACCGGTGTGCCGGCTGCGGTAACGAGCTGTTCACCTCTGATACCAAGTTCGAATCGGGAACGGGCTGGCCGAGTTTCACTCAGCCGATCGGTGACGGGAATGTCGATACCCACACCGACCGTTCGTTCTTCATGACCCGGACCGAGGTGATTTGCAGCGCTTGCGGCGGCCATCTCGGGCACGTCTTCCCGGACGGTCCCCGACCGACAGGCATGCGCTACTGCATCAATTCCGCAGCTCTCACGCTTGACCCAGCAGCGACGCCGATGGAAGAGGTCTAGTCGCCTCGACCTCCGGTTCCCTCGGCGACTGAGGTGCCGCGAGCTCGACGAAGCGACAGAGCGCGTTCGCGAGCCTCATCTGGAATGGCGTGTGGACCTGCACGCGCAGCAGGTCAGGCGAACCGACGATCACTGCCAGGCATCGCCCCCGCGATGTTGCGACGTTGAGTCGGTTCAACGAGTAGAGGAACTCGAGACTTCGCGGCATCTCGTCCTGGGAGGAGGTGGCGAGAGAGTAGAGCACCACGGCCGCCTCCTGGCCCTGGATCTTGTCGACCGTTCCGACCTTCGGATGGCCGGGGGCCACGGGAGCGGCGAGCGCGATTGGCGTGAGGGTCTCGACAAGGAGCTCGGCTTGCGCATTGTATGGCGCGACGACGAGGATTGACGCCGGGCTGACGGGCAGGATCTCCCCCGAATAGTTCGTCCATGTGCCACGCAGCAGGGCACCGTAGAGCCGTGCAATGAGCTCAGCTTCCTCGCGGCTCGAGTTGTGATTGCCGCGGTGCGGAACAGGGAACCAGCGCGTTCCGGTGCGGGACAGGGTTCCGGGAGCGCTGACCGACTGTAGGGCGGTCTCCGGCGCAGATCGGAGCTTGCCCTCGTAGAAGACCTCGCTGGTGAAGGCGGTCACGTCCGGGTGAAGCCGATGCGTCTCGGGCAGGAAGAGCCCGGACCGCGGATCGATGACTGCCGCGCCGCCGAGGACGAACTCGAGCGACGAGAGGTCGACGCCCTCAGGATGCGCCCCCTTCTTGACCTGCGAGAGTTGCTGAGGGTCGCCCAGGAGCACCAGGTTACGGGCGGCCCCCGCGACGGCCACGACATTGGCGAGTGACATCTGGCCCGCCTCGTCGACGAAGAGCGTGTCGACCTGCTCCTCGAACTCGCCTCGCGCCCAGAGCCAACCCGTCCCGGCCGCCACATCGAGGTCGCCGGCGTGAAGCCGATGCATGACCTCGTCGTTCGACTCGGCGGCCTCGTAGCGCCAGCTGATCTGGACGGTCTCATCCTTCTCGATCTTGCGGAGCGCACGGACCGGGATCCCGCGCTCCTGGGCGTGATCGAGCACGGCGTCGAGGAGGTTCGTCAGGGCCCGGTGCGTGAATGCCGTGATCCCGACTCGGCGCCCGGCGCGCACGAGCTCCAGGATCATCTCCGCGCCGATGTAGGTCTTGCCCGCGCCGGGCGGTCCCTGCACCGGGAGCACCGTCTCGTCCAGCTGCAGGACGAGCCGGCGAGCGACCTGGTCAACCCGCTCACCGGGCGGGATGAGCTCCGTGCCGTCTGCCTGGCCGGCTCTCGGAGGCTGACGGAGCAGGAAATCGCGCGCGGCACGGTACTTGCCCGGTCCTCGCATGCCGCGGGCGGCGACCCACTCGCCGATGCGTTCCAGTGCCTCCTTCTGTGCTTTGGCCATGATCGGCTCGGGCGGAATGATCGAGCTCGGGTGCGGCCGATCGTGTTTCGTTCCCCACTGGAGGTCGAGCGTCCCCTTGAGCGCGTCGAGGGCGACTACTATGCCTGCCTCCTTCGCCGTGGCCGGATTCGCGACACGGTCGCCTTCCTTGATCCGATATGGCTGCTCGGGATCGAACCGATACCGATGCCGCACGGACCGGATCGGTCGATCGATCTCGCCGATCCAGCTCAGCTGGCCAATCGCCTCTTCGTCATCGACGAGCTGCGCATCCGACTTGCCGCAGCGGTCGTAGAAGGCCCACCACTCGACTTTCT
>JALYLB010000174.1 GCA_030774475.1 Chloroflexota bacterium
CTCCTGGAACGCGCGGTTGCAATGGCCAACGCCTGTCGGCGCTCCGCATCGGAGAATCCCGGCCTGGGCCTTGGGGCCTTTATCGGCGAGGCGGCGCGCGTAGGGCGGGACAAGCTCACCATCCTCACCTCGCCGCGGCTGGCCAGCTTCGGCGACTGGGCGGAGCAGCTCATCGCGGAGAGCACCGGCAAGGCGGGAACGGGGATCGTCCCGGTCGTCGGCGAGCCGCGCGCGGAGGCGGGAGACTACGCCGCCGATCGCTGTTTCGTGTTCGTCGCGCTCGCGGCCGAGGCGGATCCGGCGGACGCCCGGCTGGCCGCGGACCTTCGGAGGCTGGGGCACCCGGTCGAGGAGCTGACCCTCGCCGACCCATTCGACGTGGGCGGGGAGTTCGTGCGCTGGGAAGTCGCGACGGCGGCGGCGGGGATGGTGCTGGGAATCGACCCTTTCGACCAGCCCAACGTCCAGGAGAGCAAGGACGCCACGAAGGCCCTGCTGGCGGCGTATGCGGAGCGGGGCGCGCTGCCCTCCCCGGCGCCGATGGTTGCCGAGCCGGGGATCGCCGCGTACGGCGACCCGGCGGTCCTGCGCGATACGCCGGTCACCGTCGACGGCGCCGTCCACCAGCTCCTCTCGCTCGCGCGGCCGGGAGACTACGTCGCGCTGCTTGCCTACCTCCCCCGTGACCCGGATCTCGAACTGCGCCTGCACCGATTCCGGGCCGAGCTGCGCTCAGGGCTGGGCCTGGCGACGACGGTCGGCTTCGGGCCGCGCTTCCTGCATTCCACCGGACAGCTGCACAAGGGCGGTCCGCCGAGCGGCGTCTTCCTGCAGATTACCGCGGATGCGCACAAGGACCTGCCGATCCCCGGCTGGGGCGAGACGTTCGGCACGCTGATCACCGCCCAGGCTCTTGGCGACCTCGAGTCGCTCCAGCGGCGCGAACGGCGAGTCCTCCGCCTCCACCTGGGGGATCTTGCCGTGGGACTCGACCGCATCGAATCCATGATCCACGGCGCGCTCGCCACTGGCGCGGCGCGCTGAGCGGGCTGCCGAACAGAAGGAGAGACTGAGGCAATGCAGATCGCCGTCGCCGGCCTGGGCCGGATGGGGGCCGGCATGGCCCGCCGCCTCGCACGGGGAGGGCACGACGTCGTCGCTTGGAACCGCCACGCGGACGTCGCCCGCGAGCTCGCGGCAGAACCGGAGAACGAGGGGCGCGTGGTCGTCGCCGATCCGATCGAGCAGCTCGGGTCGGGGATGGCGGGACCCCGGCACGTGATCATCAGCGTGCCGTCCGGGGATGCGACGGAGCAGATGATCGAGCAGCTGTCGGGCATCCTCCAGCCCGGCGACGTCATCGTCGACGCGGGAAACTCGAACTTCCACGACAGCCAGCGTCGCGCGGCGATGGTCGAGGAGCGCGGGCTCGGCTGGCTGGACATGGGGGTCAGCGGCGGGATCTGGGGCCTCACCGTCGGGTTCTGCGCCATGCTCGGCGGACGACGCGAGGTGTTCGAGCGCTTCGAGCCCGCGGTCCGCACCCTGGCGCCCGAATCGGGCTACCTGTACTGCGGCCCCGCCGGTGCCGGCCACTACGTGAAGATGGTCCACAACGGGATCGAGTACGGCGTCATGCAGGCCATCGGCGAGGGGTTCGACATCCTGCATGCCTCGGACTACGACCTCGACCTGGCCGCCGTCGCCGAGCTGTGGAACCATGGCAGCGTGATCCGCTCCTGGCTCATGGAGCTGGCCGCCGACGCCTTCACCCGCGAGGGGAGTGAGCTGGCCCGGATCAAGGGCTGGGTCGCTGACTCCGGCGAGGGGCGCTGGACCGTGCTCGATGCCATCGACCACAACGTGCCGGCGCCGATCATCACCCTCTCGCTGATGCAGCGCTTCCGCAGCCGTCGCGAGCCCGACTCGTATACCGACCGCGTGCTCGCCGCACTGCGCAACGAGTTCGGCGGCCATGCCATCGAGGCGGCGTCGGCTTCCACGACAAGCGCGACCGACTGAGGGCGCGAGCAGCAATGCCTCCCGCCACTCCGACGATCGCCCCGGTCGTTCCCGAGCCGGTCGCGGCGGGCGCTGATGGCGCCCGGCGCATCCCCAACCCGCTGCGCGAGGGGCTCCGACTGGAGCGCATCCCTGAGCCGTGCACCATGGTCATCTGCGGGGCGACCGGCGACCTCACCGGACGCAAGCTCGGTCCCGCGCTGTACAACCTCATGCTCGGCGGCTTCCTGCCGCCCGAGTTCACGGTGGTCGGCTTCGCGCGCCGCCCGATGAGCGACGACGACTTTCGCGAGGTGCTGCGGCAGGGGATCGACCAGTACAGCCGCAACCGGCCGGTGAAGCGAACGGTCTGGGACTCGTTCAGCAATGGAATCGAGTACCACGCCGGCGAGTTCCACGACCCGGCGTCCTACGTCGACCTCGCCAAGCG
>JALYLB010000175.1 GCA_030774475.1 Chloroflexota bacterium
GCCCACTCGGTGTCGAAGTCAGCTCCGGATGCCTTCTTGAGCACCTCGCCGGTGGAGCCGCCCGCGGGAACGGCGCCGCCAGACAGCCCGTCCACCTCAACCTGAACCTCGTCGATCGCCGCCTGGACGTCGGTCGCTGTCAGGCCCGAAGCGCTGTGGTCGTAGGTGACGTCGGCCGCGGCGCTGGCACCGACCCCCGGGATCCCGGTGTGGTCGTAGGTATCGTGATTGACGTTGGGCACGGTCAGACCTCCACGTACAGGCGGTCGCCGGCGACCGTGAAGAGCGGATCCCCGGCGGCGGTGAAGAGATAGCCGAGACTCGAGACCAGGGGGTACGTGGCGGTCCCCAGGAAGAGTGGGTCCCCTCCGTTCACCACGCGCGTCGGGATGCCATAGGCAAGACTTCGAGGCGTCTCGGGCCTCCGGCGGCCACTCCCAGGGCACCCGGCGGTGATCTACTCGACCGCCCCAATCGCTGCATCGAGGCGGATATCGCGGGCCCATGCCCGGCGCCGCCGCGCCAGGTCACGGAGGGCGTAGTCCAACGAAGCCTGATCGGCGTCCTCCCAGGCTTCGTCAGGATCCAGCTCGGCCGGAATCTCGACGGCGACCAGCCGGCCGTGGAGGGTGATCACGTAGGCGACCACTGCTCGCGAATCTTGCTGGCGCTGGCACCCTGCTGAATGCCGCGCGCGCTAGGTCCTCGGCGTAATCCGAAGAGCCTCAAAACGAGGTTCCGAATGTCCGGTGACGCCTTTGCCGAAGGCTATTCGTGGAGGCATTCGTAATAGCCAATCAGCGCCCGGAAGACGTACGGCTCGCCGGAACCCGCGCATTGCTGTCCCCGGTAGAGGTCCGCGCGGATGAGATGCTGGGTGCCCCAGTACGTCCCATCTGGACGGAAGACCAGGAACATGTAGGCGGGCGGCGGATCGGGCTGGCCGGGGAACGGCCGACCGAGACCGGGGTTCGAGCATGCGATCCGCGCCGGGACCACGAACGGCGGCGCCGGTGCGCAGACCCATCCCTGGGTCGAGAGCTGCTCAATGGTTGGTCCAGTTGTATCGGCCGACGCGCCGCCCGCGAACCCCAGAGTGAGCGCCAGGACCATGGTCGTTGCGAGGATGTTGCGACGCGATATAAACATGCGGTGAGTCTCGGGAGCAGGGGGCTTGCCCTCAATACGCCGCGGCGCGTACTTTTCGAGCATGGCAGTCTCTGAGCGCGACCTGCGGCACATCGTGCAGTTCCTCCACTACGCGGGAGAGAACGCTGACGGTGACGCCTTCGGTCCAGAGGTCCTTGCGAAACTTGGGCAACTGATCCCCGCCGATCTGGTCGAGTATTTCGAGATCAGGTTCTCCGATCTATTTGGGCTTGCCTACACCTTGAGTGGACCGGAGGATCCGCCAGCCGAGATCGTCGAAGCGTTCGAGGCGTTTCGATATCAGAACCCGTTGGGAGCGCAACACTGGATGCCAGATGACGGGGCGGTGCGCCTGTCATCGGACGTGCCGAGGCGCGAGGTCCGCCAGCTGGACTGGTATCACGAATACCTTGTCCCGAGCCACATCCGCGATCAAATGAAGGTGTTGCTGGCGCGGACGCCCGAGACCGCGGTGTGCGTCTCCTTCAACCGGTCCGATGGATCCTTTTCCGATCGGGACGCGGCGATTCTCGATGTACTGCAGCCTCACCTCCTGGTCTTCCACCAAGTAGGTGCGGATGGCGCAGCGGCTGCGGAGGCGGAGCGGGTGCTGACCAGGCGCGAGGCGCAGGTCCTTACCTGTCTGCTATCGGGAAGGGACAACAACGCGATCGCCCGGCTGCTCTTCATCTCGCCAGGAACGGTGCGCAAGCACCTCGAGCATGCCTACGAGAAGGTCGGCGTTCGCAACCGGTCCGAGGCGATGGCCGTACTACTGCGGATCGGTCCGAGGCAGGCCGAACGGCATACCGAAGAGGAAGGTGAGCGCCTTACGCCGTTTCGAGCGCGAAGAGGTCCCATCGGCCAGGCAGACCCTTGAGCTCCCGGCTCCCGCGCTCGGTGGTCGCGAACTCCGGCTCCGGGATCGCATCCCGGACAGCTGCGGAGACCAGGATCTCTCCTCCATCGGCGGCGGCCATGACGCGAGCGGCTGCATGCACCGCCACCCCGCTCACTTTCTCGCCGCGCGTCTCGCACTCGCCCGAGTGCAGACCGATTCGGGCCTCCAGGCCAAGGCGCTGGATGGCCGCGCGCACCGCGACCGCGCATTCGACCGCCTGATCGGCCTGCTCAAAGGTCGCGAAGAACCCGTCACCCGCCGTATCGACCTCGTGGCCGCTGTAGTGGGCGAGCTCGCGCCGTACGACGGATCGATAGCGCGCCAGCAGCTCTCGCCACCGCGCATCGCCGAGCTCCACCGCCTTCTGCGTCGACCCGACGATGTCCATGAACAGCAACGTGAGCAATGCGCGGCTCGGCAGCAGACGGTCCACCACGGGCCTCAGCCGCCGGCTGACGGGCGTAAAGGCCATGGCTGCCCCGATGGCCAATCCCGCAGTCAGCAGCTCCGAGCGCTGGTGGGTGAGCTGTTCCAGCAGCCGCTGGGCGCCGATGTTGGCGATACCAACGACCGCTGCGAGCAGCACGGTGACACTCCCGTACAGCACGGTTCGATTGACCAGGATGCCGATGTCATAGAGGTGGTATCGCAGCACCGCGACCGTGATCGCGCCGGGGATGGCCGGATATCCGATCGCCACGGGCAGCCAGGCCGCGGTCCCGATGAGTGGAGAGAGGAGTAGGCCGAACAGGGTCGAGACGGTCACGAATGCCACGGCTGCGACAAGCCACCGTAGCTGGAGCCGTTCCAGGCCGCTGGATCGAATGAAGCGAACGAGCATCCACGCCGGCGCGATGGCGAGTTCGCCAGTCACGAACGTGTCCAGGACGTTAGAGGTGGGGAGGAGCGTCCAGAACGCCGCGTCCGGGAAGAGCGCAAGCGGGTTGCGAGTGCGGATTAACAACGACCCGTCGTTAACCGCCACGTCGAGCGTTGGCCGGAATGCAGCGAGGAAGAGGAGCAGCACCGCGATTCCTAGCAGCAGCACCGCAGGCCATCGCCATCGGCCCAGCGGCAGCC
>JALYLB010000176.1 GCA_030774475.1 Chloroflexota bacterium
GACGCTTCGATCGCGGAGTGGGTGATCAGCGACGGCTACGAGTGGGGAATGAGTGAGCTGGCGCCATGGATGACCGATCTGGTGTCCACGGCCGGCGTGCTCGGAAGTCCTGCCCTGGTGGCCTACCTCGAAGGAAGGGAGCGCGCCTTGCGCGCCAGCTGGGAGGACCTCCGCTTGGGAATGGGGTCGCTTCAGCGACTCGCCCGCTCCCTGCGGAGCGCCTCGGCAGCGAGCGCCGAGCTGCGCGATCCATCCCGAAAGTAGCGCCGGCCAGCATCCCTCAGCGCGGTGCGTCCATCTGGGTCAGCCAGCCCCAGACGGCGAATCCGGCGACCACGATGCCGGGCAGGGTGAGCCACGGGCCATAGACCAGTCCCAGGGCGACCATGGTCGCGGCGACCCCGGCCACCAGCGGCCAGATGCTCCCGATGGGGAGCGGCTCCAGGCCGGCGGCGATCGGCTGCTCCCCCGCGGCCCCGCGCGGCTCGGAGAAGCCCACCAGGCGGGCGATGGCCGTGCCGGCGCGCTGCATCGGCCCGCCGTTCCGCGGGTCCAGTTCGCCTCGGGTCGCCCGCACGGCAAAGAAAAAGAGGCCCACCACCAGCCCGGTGGCGAAGACCACGAAGGCGAGCATGACGCTGCCAGCCACCTCGTAGCTGACGAACCAATAGATCAGGCCGATGACCGCGGAGTAGGCGGCGGTCCGCAGGAAGAAGCGGAGCTCCTCAGCCATCGGCCGTCACCTCGTGAGGCCCCCGCGCGGCCATGCGCGCGTCGAAGACCGGCCGCTCGGAGCGAATCGGCGGCAGGCTCGTGAAGTTGTGGTGCGGCGGCGGCGAGCTGGTCGCCCACTCCAGCGAGTAACCCCCCCACGGGTCGTCGGGGGCGACCGCGCCTCGCCCCAGGAAGACCGAGCGGATCACATTCCAGGCGAAGACCAGGACGCCCAGCGCTAGGATCACGCTGCCCCCGCTGATGATTACGTTGAGGAATGTCCACCCGGTCTCGCTGGCCGGGTAGTTGGCGATGCGGCGTGGCATCCCCTCCAGGCCAAGGATGTGCATCGGGAAGAAGGTCAGGTTCATCCCGATCAGGACCAGCCAGAAATGGACCACGCCCAGCCGCTCGTCGAGCATTCGCCCGGTCATCTTTGGCAGCCAGAAGTAGAAGCCGGCGAAGGCGGCGAAGACCGACCCGCCGAACAGCACGTAATGGAAATGGGCGACCACGAAGTAGGTGTCGGTCACGTCGTAGTCGATCGCGGGCGATGCGAGGATGGGTCCGGTCAGCCCGCCCACCAGGAACATGAACAGGAAGCCGATGGCGAACAGCATCGGCGTCTGGAAGCGCAGCCTTCCGCGCCACATGGTGGCGATCCAGTTGAAGAACTTCACCCCGGTGGGGATGGCGATCATCAGCGAGGTGATGGCGAAGAACAGGTTGCTGACCACCCCCGTGGCGAACATGTGGTGGGCCCAGACCGAGTAGCTCAGCACCCCGATGAGCATGGTCGCGAACACGAAGCCGCGATAGCCGAAGACCGGCTTGCTCGAGAAGACGGGAATGATCTCGGTGATGATCCCGAAGAAGGGCAGGATCAGGATGTAGACCTCCGGGTGGCCGAAGAACCAGAAGAGGTGCTGCCAGAGAATCGCGGAGCCCCCCGCCGCAGGGTCGAAGAAGTGGCCGCCCAGCGTCCGGTCGATGAAGAGCATGGCCAGCGCGCTGGTCAACACCGGGAATGTGAGCATGATGAGCAGGCTGGTGACGAGCATGTTCCATGTGAAGACCGGCATCCGGAACATCGTCATTCCCGGGGCGCGCAGGGCAAAGATCGTCGCCACGAAGTTCACCGCGCCGAGGATGCCTGAGGTTCCCGAGAGCATGAGGCCCACGATCCACAGGTTCGAGCCGGTGTTCGGCGAGAAGATCGCCTCGGAGAGCGGCGCGTAGCCGGTCCAGCCAAAGGCGGCGGCCCCGCCGACCAGGAAGCCGGAGAAGGCAACGAGGCCGCCGGCCAGGAACAGCCAGTAAGTGAGCGCGTTGAGGCGCGGGAAGGCCACGTCCGGAGCCCCGATCTGGAGCGGGATGAAGTAGTTGGCGAGGCCGATGGCGACCGGCGCCGCGAAGAAGAAGATCATTCCGGTGCCGTGCATCGTGAACAGCTGGTTGTAGGTCGATTCGTCGAGGAACTGCAGATCGGGGAAGGTCAGCTCCGCGCGCATCACCATCGCGAGCGCTCCCGCCAACAGGAAGAACCCGAGCCCGGAGAAGACGTAGAGGATGCCGATCTTCTTGTGGTCCGTGGTCGTCAGGTAGTCGACGATCCCCGAGCGTTCGCCGGCCTGGGGCACCGCCGCTCCCTGGAGCTCCGCGGTGGTCATGGCGCGTTCCTCGGTTGCTGCGCCAGCCAGGCGCTGAACTCCGCCGCCGGGACGGCACGGATCGAGAAGAGCATCTGGTCATGGAGCAGGCCGCAGAACTCAGCGCACTGCCCCGAGTAGGTGCCTGCGTGATCGATCGTCAGCTGGAGGTGGTTGTCCACGCCCGGGATGGCATCTCGCTTGACGAGAAAGCTCGGGACGAAGAACGAGTGGATCACGTCGTCCGAAACGATCTCGAAATCGATTGGCTGGTTGACCGGCAGCACCAGCTGCGGCGGGGCACCCGGGAGGCCCGCGACCACCACGCCGCTGTCGAGGTAGGTGAAGCGCCACTGCCACTGCGAGCTCTCAACCTTGACGTCGAGCGGTGAAGGGGCGTTGCGCGCATCGTTCGTGTTGAGAACGCCCGCGCTGGCGATGAAGAGGCCCATGACCAGGATCGTCGGCAAGGCCCACCAGATCAGCTCGAGGACGATATGCGTCCGGGTCTGCGTGGGGAGGGTGGTATCCCCGCGAGATCGGTAGCGAACGATGTTCCAGCCGATCAGGCCGGTGACGATGACGAAGACGATCGCCGCCGCGACCAGGAACAGGTCGTAGAGGCCCTTGACGCGCCCGCCCTCGACGGTCGCCGGGGACTCGGTGCAAGCCGCCAGCGTGGCCGCCAGGGCCAGCAGTCCAGGGACCCGAAGCCGATGGCGTCGCGGGCGAACCATCCGCGCCATCGTAGCCCCTCGCCTACCATCTGCCCTCATGAGTGGCTATGACCGGCACAGCGCCCTCGTCGTGGCCGATGTGCAGAACGACTTCGCGGATCCGGCCGGATCGCTGTCGGTGCGTGGCGGCGATGCGATCGTCCCCGCCGTCAATCGCGAGGTGGCGGCCGCGCGGGAGTCCGGGGCGCTCGTGATCTACACCAAGGACTGGCATCCGGAATCGACCCCGCACTTTGCCAAGGATGGCGGCATCTGGCCGGTGCACTGCGTCGCCGGCACGTGGGGCGCCCAGCTCTACCCGGCGCTGATGATCGAGGCCGACGCCCTGCGAGTTCGCAAGGGGAGCAACGGCGAGGACGGCTACTCCGGATTCACCATGCGCGACCCGATCACCGGTATCGACGAGCCGACCGAGCTCGACTCGCTGCTTCGCAAGGCAGGGGTCGAGCGTGTCGTCGTCTGCGGTCTCGCCACCGACTATTGCGTGCGGGCCACGGTCCTCGACGCCATCCGGCTCGGCTACCAGACGAGCGTCCAGGGTGACGCCGTCGCTGCCGTCGAGCTCCAGCCGGGCGACGCGGAGCGGGCCCTGGCCGAGATGCGAGACGCCGGCGCGACGCTCGCCTGAGGTCAGGCTCGGCGCCAGCTCCGGGTCGCGAGCCAGATGCCAGCCGCCGCGGTCACCACGCCGATGACGAACCAGGTCCGGTCCGAGGTCATGAAGCTGCGCGGCGCCATCGGCAGGTTCAGCCCCTGCGCGATCCAGACGGTCCCGGCCAGGATCGCCACGAGCCCGATGACGATGCGTCCGACGCGCCAGGGCTCCTGCATCGGCCAAGCATAGGGACTCGGACGATACGGCCCTGCTTGCGGGCCGGGCGCGCATGCGTATACTCCGGGCCGTCGGGTTGCGGCTCGATGCCGGAAAGACTTCCCTCTCCCCTCCCACCACGTTCTCAACGGTCGGCTCCGGGGCAGCGGCAAGACCCCTGGGCCGGCGTCGATGACGTGGACTGCCCGACGTGGCATCTACTCATTGGGAGGGGTCCTTCGTGACCTACACCGACAAGGTCCTGCAGTGTGCGGATTGTGGCGTTGACTTCGTCTTCTCCGCCTCCGAGCAGGAGTTCTTCGCGCAGAAGGGTTTCGCCTCTGCGCCCAAGCGTTGCGCGTCCTGTCGCGCGCAGCGGCGAGCCGCGATGGGGGGCTCGAGCTACAGCAACGGCGGTGGCGGTGGGGGCAGCTACGCTCGAGGGCCGCGCGAGCTCTTCGATGCGACCTGCGCTCGTTGCGGCAAGGAGACCCAGGTCCCGTTCCGGCCGACGGGGGCTCGACCGGTCTACTGCAGCGACTGCTTCCGGCTGATGCGCGGCTAGACCGTCCGCGCAGCTCCGCGATCCGAACCGGGGGCTCGGGCGAGCCCCCGGTTCTTCGTCCCCACTGCGTGCATTAGGCCGTTCTCCGTCCGGCTCGTATCATTGACGCTGAACACGGCATCCAGCGATGCATCGGAGATGCGAACGTGACGAACGAGCTCGACCAGTGGCGCGAGCTGGGTCAGCAGATCCGCGTCGACTCGGTCCGATCCAGTAGCGCAGCGGGATCCGGGCACCCCACCTCCTCGATGTCGGCCGCCGATCTTCTGGCCGTCCTGATGTCGAAGTACCTCCACTACGACTTCGCCAATCCGGCGAACCCGAACAACGACCACCTCATCTTCAGCAAGGGCCACGCGTCGCCCCTCCTGTACGCGGTCTACAAGGCCGCAGGCGCGATCTCCGACGAGGAGATGCTCACCTTCCGCAAGCAGGGCAGCCGCCTGGAAGGTCACCCGACGCCGCGCATTCCGTGGGTCGACGTGGCGACCGGGTCGCTCGGCCAGGGCCTCCCCATCGCGGTGGGCGTCGCGCTGGCCGGAAAGCGGCTTGATCGGCTCCCGTACCACGTGTGGGTCCTGTGCGGTGACTCGGAGATGGCGGAGGGGTCGATCTGGGAGGCGGTCGAACACGCCTCGTTCGGCGGCCTCGACAATCTCACCGCCATCGTCGACGTCAACCGCCTCGGTCAGACCGGCCAGACGATGCACGGCTGGGACCTCGACAGCTACGCGAGGCGCGCCCGGGCCAGCGGCTGGCACACCATCGAGATCGACGGCCACGACGTGGCGGCCATCGATGGGGCGTTCGCCGAGGCGGTCGCGACCTCGGAACGGCCGACGATGATCCTGGCCCGCACCGAGAAGGGCCACGGCGTGGCCGAGGTCGCCGACAAGAACGGGTTCCACGGCAAGCCCCTGCCGCATCCCGACGAGGCGATCGCCGAGCTCGGCGGCATCCGCCACATCCATGTCGACGTCCCCAAGCCCATTAGCGCCGGCCAGGCGAACAGCTTCCCGCCATCCGAGCTGCGGCTCCCCGTCTACGAGCCTGGCAGTAAGGAGGCAACACGCAAGGCCTACGGAGACACGCTCGTCGCGCTGGGCAAGGCGCGGGGCGACGTGGTTGCGCTCGACGGGGAGGTCAGTAATTCGACCTACGCGGAGGAGTTCCGCGATCAGGTCCCGGAGCGCTACTTCGAGATGTACATCGCCGAGCAGCAGATGGTGGCCGCCGCCATCGGGCTCGGCGTCCGCGGCTGGAAGCCGTTCGCGAGCACCTTCGCCGCCTTCCTGTCGCGGGCCTACGACTTCGTCCGGATGGGGGCGGTCAGCCAGGCCAGCCTGGTCCTCGCCGGGTCGCACGCCGGGGTCAGCATCGGCGAGGACGGCCCGTCGCAGATGGCACTCGAGGACCTCGCCTCGCTCCGCGCAGTCCATGGCAGCACGGTCCTCTATCCGTCGGATCCGAACCAGACCGCAGAGCTCATGCGCCAGCTGCCCGACCATAAGGGGATTACCTTCATCCGCACCACCCGCGAGAAGACGCCGGTCATCTACCCGCCCGGCGAGTCGTTCGCGATCGGTGGCAGCCGGGTCGTTCGGTCGTCGTCCGACGACCAGGTGACACTCGTCGGGGCGGGGATCACCCTCCACGAGGCCATGACGGCCGCCGATACGCTCGCCGGCGAGGGGATCGCGGCGCGCGTCATCGACCTGTACTCGATCAAGCCGGTCGACGGGGCGACCCTCCGTCGAGCCGCGATCGAGACCGGCCGCATCGTCACCGTCGAGGATCACTGGCCCGAGGGCGGCCTGGGCGGCGCGGTGCTCGAGGCCATCGACTCCCTGGGCGCCGATCATCCGCTCCTCGTCCGGCTGGCGGTCCACGAGATGCCAGGATCGGCCACGCCCGCGCAGCAGCTCGCCGCAGCCGGGATCGACGCTGCCGCCATCGCCCAGGCAGCACGCGACCTGGTCGCAACGGCGCCGGACAGCACAACACCTCGGACATCGGCCCAGGAGGTCGCCACAAACGCATGAACACGCTGCAGCGGCTCTACGCCCAGGGCGGCCAGTCTCCGTGGATCGACTTCATCGACCGCGACCTCATCGAGTCGGGCCGCCTCGACAAGCTGATCAAGGATGGGATCCGCGGCCTGACCAGCAACCCGACGATCTTCGCCAAGGCGGTGTCGAGCGGGCACTACGACGAGCTCGTCCGCGGCAAGCTCGACGCCGGCGAGAGCAACCAGGCGATCTACGAGGCGATCGCGGTGACCGACGTTGGCGACGCCGCGGACCGGCTGCGCGTCGTGTACGACGAAGCCAAGGGAGCCGATGGCTTCGCGAGTATCGAGGTCGAGCCCGAGCTCGCCGATGACACGCAGGGAACCATCGCCCGCGCCCGCTACCTGTGGGCGACCCTGGGCCGGCCGAACATCTTCGTCAAGATTCCCGCCACCCAGGCCGGGATCCCCGCCATCGAGACCTGCATCGCCGACGGCATCAACGTCAACGTCACCCTGATGTTTAGCGTCGCGGTCTACCGGCAGGTGGCGATGGCCTACCTCACTGGCCTTCGCCGCCGCACCGCCAACGGCCAGGAGGTTGGTGGGATCGCCTCGGTCGCGAGCTTCTTTGTCAGCCGGGTCGACACCAAGGTCGACAAGATCCTCAACGAGGTCGGCACCCAGGAGGCGCTCGCGGTGCGTGGCACGGCCGCCATCGCCAACGCCCGCCTGGCGTACGAGGCCTACCTCGAGATCTTCCACGGGCCGGAGTTCGCCGACCTGCGGGAGGCCGGCGCACAGGTCCAACGCTGCCTGTGGGCCTCGACCTCGACCAAGAACCCCGCCTATCGCGACATCATGTACGTCGACGAGCTTATCGGCCCGGACACGGTGAACACCATGCCGCTCGAGACGATCGAGGCCTTCCTCGACCACGGCGACGTGCGCCGCACCCTGGACACCGACCTGCACGCGGCCTACGACGCGATCCGCGCGATCGAGGCGGAGGGGGTCAGCATGGAGAAGGTGACTGCCGAGCTCCTCGCTGAAGGCGTGGTCGCGTTTGCCAAGAGCTTCGAGGACCTGATCTCGACCATCGACAGCAAGCGGGAGGCGCTGGCGACCGCATGACCTTCGGCGGCAAGGGCGAGACCGCGACCGCCGGCAGGCTCAACGAGGCGGTAGGGGAGCTGCTTCGCGCCTGGGACGGGGAGGACGTCGCGGGACGCCTGTGGCGACGCGATGGCTCGCTCTGGGCGGCATCGGGCAAGCCGCCCGAGGAGCTGGCCCGCTGGATGGGCTGGCTCGATCTGCCGGAGGCCATGTCTGCGCGCATCGCCGAGCTTGAGCACCTCGCCCAGGGGATCTGGCGGGACGGCTACCGCCGTGCTGCGGTCCTCGGCATGGGTGGCTCGTCGCTCGCCCCCGAGCTCTTCAGCCGCCTCTTCGCCACGGGGGCCGATGCGGTCGCCGGGCCAGACGCCGGCGCGGGCGTCGAGCTCCGCATCCTCGACTCGACCCATCCGGACGCGGTGCGCGGCTTCCGGGAGTGGGCAACCGCTGCCCGCACCCTCTTCATGGTCTCCTCGAAGTCGGGCACCACCACGGAGCCGAACGCCTACCACGCTGCCATGGCCGATGTCGCCCCCGCCCTCGACTTCATCGCGATCACCGATCCCGCGACCGCGCTCGTGGAGATGGCGAAAGCCCAGGAGTTCCGGGGCATCGTCGAGGCGCCGCCCGATGTCGGCGGCCGGTACTCGGCGCTCTCGGTCTTCGGCCTCGTTCCGGCGGCGCTGCTGGGTGTTGACCTGCACATCCTGCTGGAGCGCGCGGTTGCCATGGCCAACGCCTGTCGGCGCTCCGCCTCGGAGAACCCGGGCCTGGGCCTGGGGGCATTCATCGGCGAGGCGGCGCGAGTAGGCCGGGACAAGCTCACGATCCTCACTTCGCCGCGGCTGGCAAGCTTCGGCGACTGGGCGGAGCAGCTCATCGCGGAGAGCACCGGCAAGGCGGGGACGGGGATCGTGCCGATCGTCGGTGAGCCGCGCGCGGAGGCGGGAGACTACGCCGCCGATCGCTGTTTCGTGTTCGTCGCGCTCGCGGCCGAGGCGG
>JALYLB010000177.1 GCA_030774475.1 Chloroflexota bacterium
GTGGCTCCGGCGGTAGGACTCGAACCTACGACCAAGCGGTTAACAGCCGCCCGCTCTACCAACTGAGCTACGCCGGAACGCATGCCGGTTCCATTGCGGAACCGTCTGGGACGCCCGGATGATAGCCGCAGCCCCCGGACCGGTCAAAGAATCGGGGGGTCGCGAGGATCGGGGCGGAGCTCAGAGCTGGGTGACGAGCGCCTGCCCGGTGAGCAGGATGCCGGCGCCCAGCACGACCACCGCCGTCGCCCACGGCACGATTGGCGCCAGTCGCGCGAGCCTGCCAAGGTGCGGAGCGCGCTCGAGCAATCGACCGGCGGACGCCAGGGCCAGACCGATGCCGCCGAGGACAACGGCCATGCCCACCCCGAACGCGATCGCCAGCGCCAACCCAAAGGCCGGCCTACCGGCCGCCATCGCACCGAGAAGCAGGAGCAGCGCGCTCGCCGATGGAACCAGCCCGCCAGCGAGGCCCAGTGCCACCAGGCTGCGCCAGCTGAGGCGAGCCTGCGCCCTCGGGACGTGGCTGTGGCTCGCCAGGTCATGCCGGTGGGAGAGCGCGTTATCGGCCTCGTGCGGGTGAGCGTGACCAAGCGCGTGAGCGCGCGAGTGGCGCAGCTCACGCCATCGGGCCAGCAGCAGCCAGCCGCCGATGGCCACCACGGTCAGCCCCGACGCCAGCCCCAGGACCGGATAGAGCCGCTCGGGCGGCAGGAGATCCGACGCGCCCAGGGTGATCGCCGCCAGGACGATCACCCCCGCGGTGTGCGACACGGTCACGGCGAGGGCGAGTCCGACGGCATGCCGCGCACGACCCTGCGTCCCGACCAGGTAGGCGGCCATCACCGTCTTGCCGTGGCCGGGCGAGACCGCATGAATCGCGCCGAGCGCAGCGGCGGCAAGGAGCGAAAGCAGCACGACCATAGGCGTGAGATCGCGCGCCTGAAGCAGGGACGAGAGCTGGTCCCCGACGCCGCCTGGCACCGCGCCGGCCAGCGATCGCGTGGTGCTCCCCACATCACCGCTCGCGGGACCGGCCAGCGACTGAGCGTCTGGAACTTCGAGCGGTGGAACGCTCGCGCCGCCGGACGTCACGGAGATGGCGACCGACCGCTGGTCGAGCGGCTGGGCGAGCAGGTCGGTCGGGTAGTGCGTCAGCCGCTGGGAGATCGACGTCGCGCGCGCGCCCGGTGCCGAAACGGTGACGCCGTCGCCGGTGACGACGATCTCACGCCAACCAATCCGTTCCGGGTACGAGCCATCGGCGAAGGTTACCGACGCATGGGCGGAGAGGGGCGCAGGGAGCGGCGCCAAGTATTCGCACACCGTTCGCAGGGTCTTGAGGCCACCGGCGCCCGGGAGGAGCGCCATGCCCGCCGCAGCGGTGCGCGGCCCTATCGGCCTGCCATCGACTGCCAGCGTCAGCTGGGAGCCCAGTCGCGTGCAGGCCGGCAGGCGAGCGGCCGCCAGCTCCGCCGGTGAGACGGTCCCGTCGGCATTCGTATCGAGACGGCGTTGCTCGCTGAACGCGGGAATCTCGGCCATGTCGATGACCACGTCGAGCTGGATCGCGGTTGGACCCACGCGAATCTCTGCGTAGTGATTGATCGTGAAATTGCCGAGCGGGTGCGCCGTGGTTGTGGATGGGAACCCCGCCGACAGGCCAATCAGGGCGAGGACCGCCGCAGCCGCAGAACGGAGCGCGGCCCGGGTCGTCCGCCTCATCGCTCGGCTCCCCCACCCAGCCCGGCAAGCTCCGTCCTGGCCCGACTCGCCTGCAACGGATCGAAGCCGGGGTTGCGATCCAGCGCCGCAGCAAGGAGCTGGCGAGCCTCATCCGTCCGGCCGAGGGCCGCGGCGATCATCCCGGCGTGGTAGTCGAGGAGCGGGTCGACCGTATGCAGTGCACGGGCCGAGGCCATCGCGCGATCGGCGTCGGCGAAGCGGCCGGCTGCGTACAGGGCCCAGGCGTAGGCATCCCAGCCGTAGACGTCCTTGCGCACAGCGAGCTCGCGCTGCGCGAGACGGAGCGCCTCCGCCGGCAGCTCGTGGTGGTTGGCGTCAAAGAGGACCAGCTGCCGGTTGTAGACCTGCGCCTGGATGGACTGCAGGTGGCCGATGGCGCGGACGAGGTCGTACCGCTCGCTCGCTGCCGCGGCGTCGCCGCGCAGTGCGTAAAGGTCGCCGAGTGCAGCCAGGAACTCGGGCTGCGGCACGATCGCGACCGCCCGCTCGTAGAGCGTCGTCGCCTCGACGGTGGCTCCCTGCGCCGCGCGCGTGCGGGCGAGGCCCGCGAGGGCAAGGTACGAACCCGGCCAGTCCCTCACCGCGGCGCTGAACTGCCTCCTGGCCGTCGCCAAATCACCAAACTGGAAGGCCAGATAGCCGGCCAGGTACTCGTACCAGGAGCGGTCGGTGGGTGCAGCGCCGGCGGCCGAGGCTTCGCCCACCGCCCTGGCCGCCAGCCGCTGTGCCTTGGCGGTCTGGCCGTGGAGGGCGGCGAGGTGCGCCAGGCGTGCGGTCACGGCGGCACCCGGAGCGCGGGCCGCCAGCGTCGCGAACACCTCTTGGGCGGCTGCGTAGTCTCCAAGCTCGAGCTGCGCGTCGCCAACGGTGGCGAGCGCGGCGAGCTCGTTCGGGTGGCGATCCACGATCGCCGCGGCCGATGATCGGGCGCCGGCGAAATCATGGGTCGCGAAGAGCAGCTGCGCTCGAAGCTCCTGGGCTGCCAACCCCTGCGGATAGGCGGCGAGGGCACGCTCGATCGCGGCGCTGGCCCGCGTGTAGTCGTCCACCGCGCCGGTGAGGCGAGCACGCGCGACGTAGAGCTGGGCGAGGTTCGTGGCGCTCACGAAATCGGCGCCATCCCGGGCCAGGTTGGCTGACCAGACGCCGATGGCGCTTTCGATCCGCGACAGGGAGCCTTCAGCCGCGCCGCTCGGCGCGCCGGGAATCGGCAGCGCAGCAGCTGCGACGGCAGGCGGCGCGGATCGGGGGGTCTGGCTCCAGGCGTAGCTGCCGGCGACGATCAGCAGTGTGATACCGACCAGGACGGTCGGGCGTGGCAGTCCCAGGCGGCGGGGTCGGCGGACGGGAATGGCGGCCATGACGGCGATCGGCTCCTCTGGATGCGTCGTAGTGTCTTGTCAGCGGGTTGCCGATGAGGGCGGCAGGCGCCGCCCCCATCGGCCTGGAGTCCTAGGGATGCGGGTTCCCCAGGTACGGGAAGCTCGCGAGGTAGTCCCCATGGGCGCCGATCATGTCGGTCGGCACGGCCCCCTTGGTCACGAGGTTCAGCTCGACGTCGATGACGTCGTCCGCCAGGCCGCGGCCGTTCAACGGACCGGCAGCGGTGCTCCCAACGGTGTAGGTGAGGACGTCGGGCAGCAGCAGATCTGCGATCCCGCCGGCCTGCGCCGCGGTGTATGGCGTCCCGGAGAGCGCCGAGAGCGCCTCAAGCGCGGCGATCATGTTGTTCCGGAACTTGCCGCCCATCGCGGTCCGCTGAGTGGCGGGCTCGCTCTGGTTGAACGCGTCCTTGTCAGCGACCGGGTTGAAGACGGTGTTGATCGCCGGCCGCCCCATCTGGTCGGCACGATGCGAGACCCCATTGGCGTCGACCCAGGAGGTGGTCGCCCACACGCCAATCGCGTGGCCGTTGCCGCCGAGGGCCGCGTTCGGCACCTCGAGCACGATCCCCAGGGTGTTGAGGCCGACGAAGAAGTCGCTCTGCTTGCCGTCATCGAGCCGACGCGTTCCCTGGCCCTTCACCGAGCCCAGGAAGCCGATCAGGTCGAAGAAGAACGGGTCGGACCGAGGACCCGCGAAGGCACGAACACCGTCGCGGCTCTGTGAGGTGCCCTTGACGCCGGTAAAGCCCGAAGCGACAGCCTTCCCGTTGGCCTTCACCGTGTAGTGCTGGATGCCGCGCGCATCGGGGTCGCCGAAGGTGATGACATAACGGCTGTCGGCCCGCGCGTCGCCGTTCATGTCGACGTTGAACGTGTAGGACCCGTTGCTGGCGTAGTTCGTGGGACCGAGCACGTTGATGGCCGGGTTGACGGTCATCGCGAGGACGGTGAAGCCGGCCGTGGCCGACTTGAAGACGTAGACATCGTTGATGTCGAGCGGGCCGTTCAGCTTCGCGATGCTCAGGTTGTCCGAGCCGTCGACGGAGAGATGCCCCAGGCTGGGGGCATCTAGATGGTCGGCGGCGTTGACGAGGAGCGGCGCCGCGCCCAAGGTCAGGACCAGGGCCGTCGCGCTCAGGGTGGCGCCCAGGTTCAGGGCGCGTCGGATGCGTGTCATGGGTGGTTGGGTTCCATCCTCTGGTGCGGTCCACGTGGCCGATCTGACGCGTCCGCCCGGCCGGTGGACGCGGCGGCCGAACGTGCGCTGGTAATTGGGCTGGGGTCGGCCTGCTGCTCCTCCTTTCCCCGGGACTCGCGCTCGGCGCCCGGTCGGGAGCAGTACGGCGGCGCCCGATCAGCGCATCAATCGGCCGGTGCTATCCTCGCCGCCAGCCGTGGACGGCCGCGAGGCCGGGATGATGCGGCAGGCTGGCCGCCACGTTCCCGTCCTGTGAACCGCCCAGCCAACGCCCGATGGAGGGAGCGTGGAGGACCAGGCCCCGCAGGACGAGTTGCTCGCCGACCGCATTCGGCGAGGCGATCGCGATGCGTTGGGAGCCCTCTACGACCGCTACGCCTCGCTCGCGATGGGGGTGGCGCTGCGCGTGGTCCCCGACCGAGCGACGGCCGAGGATCTCGTGCACGATGCCTTCGTGACCGTGTGGCAGAAGATCGGGCGCTTCGACACCACTCGCGGCTCGCTCCGCTCGTGGCTCATCACCATTGTGCGGAACCGGGCGATCGACCGGCTGCGAGCAACCCGCCCGAGCGTCGAGGTTGGCGAGGCCGATGAGCGATCGCTCCTCGCCTCCGGCCCGAATCCGACCTGGGTGGCCGCTATCGCGCGACTCTCCGCGTCCGAGCTGCGCAGCGCGATGGAGGCGCTGCCCGACGAGCAGCGACAGGCGATCGAGCTCGCATACTTCCGCGGCCACACCTACCGGGAGATCGCGGTGATCACCGGCGTCCCCACCGGAACCGCCAACGGCCGGCTGCGCCTGGCGCTCGCGAAGCTTCGCGACGCCCTGGGTGCGACCGATGCAGCCCCGCTGCGGGCCGAACCCCTCACGGCTCCGAAGGTGGACCAATGAGCGCCCCGACGCCGAACCCCGAGCTCACCCTCGATTGCGCGGCGCTCGACGAGCTGGATGCGGCGTACGCGCTTGACGCGCTCGATCGGGTGGAGCGCGAGGCCGTGGACGCGCACCTGGCGACATGCCCGCAACCGCACGCCGCGCTGCGCGGCATGCTCGGCTCAGCCGATCTGCTCGCCGCGAGCGTCGAGCCCGTCGCGCCGTCGCCGGGGCTCCGTGACCGAGTGCTCGCCACCGTCGCGGAACTGCCCCAGGAGAGGACCGTCGTCGGTCTCCAGCAACCACGCGAGGCCGTGCCCCCCCAAACCCGAACGTGGAGCGAACGCTGGCTCGGCTGGCTGAGCCCGAGCATGGCCCGCGGCCTTGCCGCCGCCGCGGTGGTCGTCGCCATCGCGCTCGGAGCCTGGAACGTCTCGCTGCAGGGATCCCTCGCGTCGCGCGATCAGGAATTGCGTGCGGTGGCGACCGCCATCAGCGGTAGCCAGGCGGCATTCCGCGCGAGCGGCAGCGTCGGGGCGGGCTACGTCGTCGCGGACAGCTCCGGCCGCGCCTCCCTCGTCGTCGCCGACCTGCCGGCCCTCGCGGCAAACCGGATCTACGAGCTGTGGCTCATCGGGGCGGACAAGACGCCGGTGGCGGTCGGCAGCTTCTCCGGGTCGAGCGCCCCGGTCGCGGTCGTCCCGCTCGAACGGGGCCTGGGCGGCTTCACGACCTTCGCCGTGACCGTGGAGTCGCGGCGCATGGACGCGCCGACATCGCAGCCGGTGATGGTCGCGAACCTCGGGGGCTGACGTCCGCAGACGGCGGTCGCGATCGCTCGCGGCCGCCGCCGACATCGGCCTGAAGGCCGGAGGCTACTCCAGGTAGTCCTTCAGCTTGCGGCTCCTCGACGGATGGCGGAGCTTGCGCAGCGCCTTGGCCTCGATCTGGCGGATCCGCTCGCGGGTCACGTTGAAGTCGCGACCGACTTCCTCGAGGGTCCGGGAGCGACCGTCCTCCAGGCCGAAGCGGAGCTGGAGCACGCGCCGCTCACGCGGGGTGAGCGAGTCGAGCACGCCCTCCACCTGCTCCTTGAGGAGCTGATGGCTGGCGGCATCCGCGGGAGCCACCGACGCGAGGTCCGGGATGAAGTCGCCCAGGTGGCTGTCCTCCTCCTCGCCGATCGGCGTCTCGAGGCTGACCGGCTCCTGGGAGACCTTCATGATCTCGCGCACCTTCTCCGGGCTCACGGTCTGCGGGCCCTGCGCCTCGCGGTCGTCGACCTCGTTGTCGGTCGGCTCACGCTGCAGCTTCTCGCGCAGCTCGCGGACGATCTCGTCACGACTCATGCGCCTCGCGATCTCCTCGATGTTCGGCTCTCTGCCGAGCTCCTGGAGCAGGGTGCGCTGGACCCGGATCAGGCGGTTGATGGTCTCCACCATGTGGACCGGGATGCGGATCGTCCGCGCCTGGTCGGCGATGGCCCGGGTGATCGCCTGCCGGATCCACCAGGTTGCGTAGGTGGAGAACTTGAAGCCCTTCTCATAGTCGAACTTCTCGACCGCGCGAATGAGGCCGATGTTCCCCTCCTGGATGAGGTCCAGGAAGCTCATCCCGCGCCCGATGTACTTCTTCGCGATGCTGACCACCAGGCGCAGGTTCGCCTCGGTGAGCCGCTTGCGGGCGTCGACCCCCTGCTCGATCAGGCGACCGGTCCGCTTCTCCGGCGGGGTCTCGGCCGGCACGGTCGGGTCGTAGCCGAGCTCGCGCAGGTACATCGCGTCGTTGCCGTCCTCGATGTAGGCTCGCACGATCGTCTGGGCGTTCTCGCGCGCCCAGCGCTCCAGCTCGTAGAGCTCGGGTGCGCCCGCGTGGCCCAGCGGCCGGAACCGATAGCTGTGGCCGAACAGGATCGCGTCCTTCAGCCCCTGCGCCGGGTCGCCGGCGAAGAGCTTGAGGATCGACTCCGCCTGCAGGATGCGATTCCGTGCCTCGTCGTCGAGGTCAGTGGCCTTGCGCGCCTTGGAAAACCTGACCGATGGCGCCGCGATCTCGTTCTTGCGCTTCACCCACCAGTCGATCGCGTCGAGCGTGACCCGGGGCGATTCACGCGGCAGGTCGAAGGCACGCATGGCGGCCATCGCCCGCGCCTTGGGCTCCGATCCGGTGCTGACCCAGGTGTACAGGTTGACCAGTGCCTTTGCCGGATCCTCGACCGCCTGCTCGCCGAGTTCGATCGCCTTGGCCAGCACGACCTCCTCTTCGGCGGTGAGCAGCGCCACCTTGCCGATCTCCTTGAGGTACATGCGCACCGGGTCGTCGATCCCGATGAGGTCGGCCGCGAGCGCCTCGAGGTCCTCCTCCTCGCGGAGCTTGGCCGAGCCGGCGGTGGCAGGCTCCTCCTCTTCCTCGGCCTCGACATCGGCGAAGGTCGGGTTGTTCTCCGCGTCGAGGACCTCGACGCCCGATTCCTCGGCCGTCGCGTAAATCTCCTCGACGGCGGCCAGGTTGGCCTCCGGCTGGGGAATGACCTGCAGGATCTGGTCGTGGGTGATGAAACCCTCGGTCCGACCCTTGTTCAGCAGCTCCTCGACCGCGGCCTCAATGGCAGCGCCGCCCTCGCCATTGGCTCCGGCCATCGGCTCGTGGGTGGCGTTCTCTTTCGAATCGACGGCACCCGCCGTGCGGTTCGTTCGCTTTCTCGTGGTGGTTGTCGCCACGCGTCTTACCTCCTCGTTCCGGCGAGGTCCGCCGGTGTACTGATTGCCTTGCCCGTCTCGGCCTTCTCGCGGCCGAGGATGTTCAGTCGTTGTTCGATCTCCGCCAATCGTGTCGTGTCGCCGTCGCGTTGCGCCTCTTCGAGCAGCAGGCGCCCGTCCCGCAGGGCCTCCTCGATCCGGTCGCCGCGCAGGCGGAGGAGACAGGTGCGAAGGACCTCTCGCGCCTCGGTCGGGTCCAGTGCCGGCTCGTTGCGCCCCGCGACGGCCGCTGCCAGCAGCTCGCGCGCAAGGTCGCCGGTCGCGGCGTCCAGCCCCGCGATGAAGCCGTCGAGCGCCGCTGATTCGTCGATCACCACCGCCGGTGCGCCGTCTGCCGTCCGTGCCTGGGCACGAGCCCGCAGTGCCTCGGCGAGCTGGGTGGCGACCGCCTCGCGAAACGGCATCAGCTCATCCACGGACAGCTCTGAAGCCAGCATCGGGAAGCGGAGCATGAGCTCCAGCGCCTCGGATTCGAGCGCACCGAGTGACAGCACCGGCTGGGCGCCATCGGAGCTGGCGGCATCCGCCGAGCGTGGCGCCCGTCGGCCCGCGGGCGCGTGCGCAAGGGCCTCCGCGAGGGTGCGTTCGTCGACCGATACGAGGCGAGCGAGCATCTGCAGGTAGAAGCCCTGCTCCAACCTGTCCGGCACGCCCCTGATCAGGGCGAGCACCCGCCCGGTGAAGGCTCTCTTGCCGGGCACCGAGCCGAGCTCGTGGTCGGCAGCGAGACGATCGATCTCGAAGCTGACGACATCTCGGGCCCCGGCGACCGCCGCGCGCCAGGCATCGGGGTCCGTCTTGATCAGCTCGTCAGGATCCTTCCCGGCGGGGATCCTGACCAGCCTCACTTTGCTCACGCTGTGGTTGGGTCCGAGCTGCGAGAGCAGCCCGCCTCGCGCCGCAGAATCGCCCGCGAGGTCGACGTCGTAGGCCAGCGCGATCTCGTCGGCGTACTTGAGCGCGAGCTCGATCTGGCCGGATGTCAGCGCCGTACCGAGCGACGCGACCACGTTCTCGAAGCCTGCCTGGTGGGCCGCCATCACGTCGGTGTAGCCCTCCACGACGACCGCGACCTTTTCGCGCCGAATGGCGGCCTTGGCCCGGTCGATGGCGAAGAGCGCCCGGCTCTTGTCGAACAGGAGGGTGGCGGGCGAGTTGAGGTACTTGGGCCCCTCGACCCCGGGAAGGATCCGTCCGCCGAGGCCGATGGCCCGGCCAGAGGCGTCCCGGATGGGAATGATGACCCGGCCGCGGAACTTGTCGATCACCCCGCCGCGGTTCGAGCCGCTCGCAAGTCCGGCCCCAATGAGCTCTTCATCGGTGAAGCCGCGCGCCTGGAGGCGCTTGGACAGCGCATCCCAGGCATTTGGCGCATAGCCGATGGCGAACCGCTCCAGGGTCTCGTCGCTGAAGCCTCGTCCGGCAAGGTAGGCACGCGCCCGCTCGCCCTGCGGGGTTCGGATCAGGACCTCGCGATACCAGGTGATTGACGCCTCGAGCGCCTCGCGGAGCCGCTTCTTACGACGGTCCTCACGCGCGGTGCGCTCCGAGAGCTCGACGCCCGCTCGCTCAGCGAGCCGCTCGAGCGCTTCACGAAACTCCAGTCCCTCGCGCTCCATGAGGAACGTGAAGATGTCCCCGCCCTTGCCGCAGCCGAAGCAATGCCAGCTCTCGCGGTCCGGGGTAACGATGAACGATGGCGTCTTCTCCGCGTGGAACGGGCAAAGTCCCTTGTAGGCAGAACCGGCGCGCTTGAGCGCGACGGTCTCGCCCACGATCTCCACCACCGGGAGGCGCGATTTGATGTCGGCAACGATGCCGGAAGAGGTCATTGAATTGGCAGGT
This sequence comes from Chloroflexota bacterium, assembly GCA_030774475.1. Classification (GTDB taxonomy): domain Bacteria; phylum Chloroflexota; class Limnocylindria; order QHBO01; family QHBO01; genus CF-82. The sequence continues at coordinate 9,808 of JALYLB010000177.1, forward strand.
CCTGCGAGGCGCTCGCGAAAGTCAAGGGGTTTGTCAAGGGCGGGATCCATATTTTAGCACCTTGTCAAGTTATACGGAAGACGTCACGAATCGTTACGGCACCCTGCTGGACGCCAATCCACTCCGACTCTCGCCGAGCTCCCACGACTGCACTACACTCCCCGCCATCCCACCGGAACAGCCGCACGATCGAGGGAGTGGAGACGAGCCCGCCAGCCGCCCGCCGCCCGAGCGAACAAGAAGGGATGTTGCGCGCCGCCTTCCGCGAGCTCCACGGCGCGCGGCTCCACGGCTTTGCGCTGCTCACGACGCTCGGCGACCGGCCGCTTGCCTCGCGCCTCGCGGCTGAGGCTCTCGCCGACGGCGCGCGCCGAGCCGGACAGCTCCGCCACCCGGAACGAGCTGGCGCCTGGCTGCGGCGCCGAGTGACCCGTGGCCTCAAACGCCCGAGTCGACCAGAGCCGAGGCGTGAGGAGCGACGCGCGGCCTTGACTGCGCTCGGCGTGGACGCGGCCACCTTCGACACGCTTGCGACATTCACTCCGCTCGAGCGCGCGACGCTGGTGGCTGCTGTCATCGAGCGGCTCGATCCCCGCGATGTCGAGGTCGTGCTCGGGGCCAACGCCGCCGCGGTGCATCGGCAGACGGCGTTGGTCCGCCGCCGCTTCATCGAGCGACGGGCAGCGGCGCATTCGGCGGCCGGGAGCGAGGCTGACTCACTCGCCGAGCCGCTCCTCGCCACCCGGATTACCGATATCGCCGAACGAGCTCTTTCGTGGCACCGCGCGTAAGCGACGACCTGCACGAGCGCTTCGTTGGCTGGCTGCTCGCTGGCGCGGAGGGCGATCCTCCGCGGGACGTCGCCATCCATGCTGCGCTGTGTCCCGAGTGCGGGCACTGGATCGCCGCGCAGGACGCGCTCGCCGGGATCGATCCCGGACGAGCGCCGCTGCCCCCTTCCCGCGCCCTAGCCCAGGCGGCCCCCGGCTGGCGGCCGGTTGTCAGGCTCGCCGCCGCGACCGGTTCGCTGCTGGTGATTGGCGGAGTAGGCGCGCTGGGGGCGAGCCAGCTGATGGGCTCCCAGACCGGAACCACGCAGGAGGTGCTCGCGGCGACCGGAACCCCCGAGGCGACCGCCCGCGCGCCGACCGGTCTGGGCGGCAAGGTGACCGCCGGCGCGGCGGCCTCGCAGACCGAAGCCGCGAGCTCGCCGACATCGACGACCAGACGGGCTCCGCGTCCGACGCGGTCGGCATCCGCGACGAAGGCCGCGACAGCTCATGCCACGTCCTCCTCGGCCGTCACGACGAAGCGGACGTCTGCCCCCACGGCGACTCCGAGACCCACTCCCGCCGCGACGCCCACCGACACCCCGACGCCCACTCCGGCCGCGACGCCGACCCCGACCCCCGTAGCGTCCCTCTGAATCGCCGGCCTCGGGTCTGCGACTTGGGGGCGCTATGTGCCGGGGTTTCGTGTGTTGCCAAGAGGCCGTCTCGGAGGCCTTGGGCGCGATTTCACGGTCAGCATGAGCGTGGCGGACGTCTGACCACGCTCAGCCGATGGCACCTGGCGCGCCAGACGGGTGCCTGAAGGCACCTAAGGTCGCCAAAGGTCGCCGAAACGAGCCGGTGGTGCCAATTTCGGCGTCCGGTGCGCGATAACGACCCCAGGACGAGCCGATGGCGCCAATCCGGCGCCTGGTGACACGAGGGATCCGCTACTTGTCGCGCGCCTCTCTGCCCGAGAGTGCCGCCTGGGCCGCCGCGAGGCGGGCCACCGGGACCCGGAATGGCGAGCACGAGACGTAATTCAGGCCGACCTCGTGGCAGAAGGCGATGCTCTGTGGGTCGCCCCCGTGCTCGCCGCAGATCCCCACCTTGAGGTCCTTGCGCGTCTTGCGGCCCTTCTCGGTCGCCATCCGGACCAGCTGGCCCACCCCTTCCTGGTCGAGGACCTGGAATGGGTTGACCGGCAGAATCTTGCGGTCGACATACTGGAGCAGGAACTTACCCTCCGCGTCGTCGCGCGAGTAGCCGAAGGTCATCTGGGTCAGGTCGTTGGTGCCGAAGCTGAAGAACTCGGCGTGCTCGGCGATCTGGTCGGCGGTCAGCGCCCCACGCGGGACTTCGATCATCGTCCCGAACTTGTAGGCGACCTGCTTGCCGGCGCTCTCGACGATCCGCGTGACCTCGCCCTCGAGGATGCGGCGCGTCTCGGCCAGCTCGTTCACGTGGCCGACCAGCGGGATCATGATCTCCGGCAGCGGCGTCAGCCCCTCCCCCGCCACGCGGGTGGCCGCAGCCAGGATGGCCCGCGTCTGCATCTTCACCACGTCCGGGATCATCAGCCCCAGCCGGCAGCCGCGCATCCCCAGCATCGGGTTCTGCTCGCGCATCGCCTCCACGGCGTGCAGCAGCTCCGTCTTCTCGGCGAGCTCCGCCTCGACCGTTCCGCGATCGTCCGCGACCGATGTCGCCGTCGACACTTTTCCCTCGCGGCGCAGCAGCTTCATCGCGCGCTCCGCGTCCTTCTTGCCCAGGACCTTCTGCAGGCCCTTCGCGAGGGCAGGCGTGACCCGGTCGCCCACCGCGTCGAGCGGCGACCGGGCGCCATCGGCTCCGAATCCGTCCATCGAGAGTCGGTCCTGCAGGCGGGTCACGTCGACGAGCAGTTCCTCGTAACTCGGCAGGAACTCGTGGAGCGGCGGGTCGATGAGGCGGATGACAACCGGCAGGCCATCCATGGCCCGGAAGAGACCCGCGAAGTCGTCGGTCTGCAGCGTCTCCAGCTCGGCGAGCGCGGCGTCGAAGGTCGCCACCGTCTCCGCGTCCTCGGCGGAGAGCTCGGCTCCGGCATCCCGCCGGCGCTTTGCCTCCGTCGCTCGCGTGGCGGCCAAGATCATGCGCCGCACGGTCGGCAGCCGATCCTCCTCGAAGAACATGTGCTCGGTCCGGCACAGGCCAATCCCCTGGGCCCCGAATGCGCGCGCGCGCTCCGCGTCCCGCGGGTAGTCGGCATTGGCCCAGACCTCGAGCCGGCGGACCTCGTCCGCCCAACCGAGCAGGGTGGCGAGGTCGTGCTCGTCCTCGTAGCGAGCCTCGATCGTCGGCAGCTCGCCGGCGTAGATCTCACCGGTGGTGCCGTCGATGGAGATCATGTCGCCCTCGGCGACCATGACGTCGCCGGCGCGCATCTCGCGCTTGGCGTAGTCGATGCGCAGGCTCTCCGCGCCGGCGACGCAGGGCAGGCCCATCGAACGGGCGACGACCGCGGCGTGGCTGGTCGCGCCGCCTCGCGCGGTGAGCACCCCGCGTGCCGCGAGCATGCCGTGCACGTCATCGGGTGAAGTCTCGATGCGGACCAGGATCACCGGATCGCCGGCGGCCTTGGCCTCGACCGCGCGATCCGGGTCGAAGACCGCCTTGCCGGTGGCGGCGCCCGGGGAGGCGTTGAGCCCCTTGGCCAGGAATCGGTCCTGGGCCCTGGCCTTGGCGGCCTCATCGAAGCGCGGCAGCAGGAGCTGGACGATCTGCCCTGGCTCGACGCGGCCGAGCGCCTCCTCCTTGCTGAGGATCCCCTCTTCGACCATGTCGACCGCGATCTTCACCGCGGCTGGTGCGGTCCGCTTCGCCGACCGAGTCTGGAGCATGTAGAGCTTGCCACGCTCGATGGTGAACTCGAGGTCCTGGACGTCGCGGTAGTGACGCTCCAGCTTCTCGGCGATCTCCTCGAACTGGACGTAGACCTCCGGCAGCTCGTCGCGCATCTGGCTGATCTTGGCCGGGGTCCGGATGCCGGCGACCACGTCCTCGCCCTGGGCGTTGGTCAGGTACTCGCCGTACATCTCGTGCTCGCCGGTGTTCGGGTCGCGGGTGAACGCGACGCCGGTCCCGGAATCGGCGCCCATGTTGCCGAAGACCATGGTCACGACGCTCACCGCGGTGCCGAGGTCGTGCGGGATCTTGTTGAACTCGCGATAGTCGTGGGCCCGCTTGCCGAACCAGCTGTCGAAGACGGCACGGATGGCAAGCTCGAGCTGGCGGTACGGGTCGGTGGGGAACGCCTCGCCGGTCCGCTCCTGGACGATCTGCTGATAGCGCGCGGCGAGGCCCTTCAGGTCCTCGGCCGAGAGCTCGGTGTCGAGCTTCAGCCCGTTCCGGGTCTTGAGCTCATCGAGGGGTTCGTCGAAGGCCGATGCCGGGATGTCGAGCACGATCCGGCCGAACATCGCGACGAACCGTCGCCAGGCGTCGTAGCCGAACCGCTCGTTTTCGGTGAGCCGGATGAGCCCTGCCACCGTCTCCTCGTTGAGTCCCAGGTTCAGGACGGTGTCCATCATCCCCGGCATGCTGAACGCGGCTCCGGAGCGGACGCTCACCAGGAGCGGGTTCTCCGCGTCGCCGAAGCCCTTCCCGGTCTCCTCCTCGAGCGCCTTCATGTGCGCCAGCACGTCGTCCCAGAGTCCATCGGGCAGCTGGCGGCCGGCCGCGTAGTAGGCGTTGCAGGCCGCGGTGGTGATGGTGAAGCCCGGCGGCACGGGGAGCCCGGCGTTGGTCATCTCGGCGAGCCCCGCGCCCTTGCCTCCCAGGAGCCCACGCATCTTGGCGTTGCCCTCGCGAAAGGTGTAGATCAGCTGACCTGGCTGCTCGGGCCGCTCGGATGCCTTGCTGGAACTCTTGCGGGTGCTGGTGGCCATGCGGCTACTGCCGTCCTCCATCTGCCTGTGCGGAACGCTGATTGTAGCTCCGCACTCTTGGCAGACCGGCTCAGCCGGGAGGGGCGATGGCGATCGAGTCTCCCCAGCGGCTGAAGGTGTAGTCGGCGGCACCGCTCAACACGAGCGAGCCCGCACCGGCTGGCAGGGTGCCGTGCACGTTGAACCGGTAGGTGGCCGTGAGCGGCACGCCGCCATCGGTCGTTTCGACCTCCATGCGGCTGTCCCGTTGTGGATCGATCAGTCCCAGGACGAGGAGATCGTATTCCGTGCCGCTCAACCATTTCGTGGTCTCGAGCCGATGCGTGCGCTTCCCATCGACCTCCTCGCCTGGCGCCAGGTACGTTACCTCGTCGACCGTGGAGATCCACTGGAAGGGGTTGGCCGAAGCCGCCTGGGCCGGGAGTGACTGATGCGTCCACGCGGCAGACGCCGATCCCCGGGTCCAGCCGGCCTGCCCGACCTGGATCACCGACCCGTCAAAACCGGCCACGCCGGCTCCGGCGACCTGTAGCGTCCCGGAGTAATCCTCGCCCGCCACCAGGAAGTCTCCGCCGACGGTCGTCACCGACTTCGTCCCGCGAGCGTCAACGGCGACGGTCGCCTTCACGGTGACCGCGAAGGTCGCCATCGGGTCGCGTACCTGCTTGAAGAAGGCGTTGAGGACCGCGTTGCGGCTCGGGGGAGGTGCGGTCGGCGCGACGCTCTGGTGTACCGCGACCGGGGAAGCCGGCCTGAGCATCACGAGGAAGACGAAGGCGAGCACGGCCAGGACGCCGATCCCGCCCGCAGGCAGGAGGACCGCCCGGGGCACGCCCTCCACCAGCTCCCCCAGCACCGCGATGCCTCGGGCAGTCCGCGGCTTCCTTGCGCCGATGCGCACCGTCGCGTCCGGGGTGCCGGCCAGGGCCGCACCGGCGGGTCGGGACGTCGTCGTCATGCGAGGCGTCGGGATGGCGCGGCTCCGAGCGTCCGGTGCGATGGGGCGCCAGGGAGGAGCGGCGGGGTCGGGGGCGGCGGCCCGGATGGGCGCCGCTCCTTCGGCCGTGACGGGCTCCGAAGGTGCGGGCCTCGTCGACCGGCGGCGGAAGAAGCGCAGGCTGAACGACGCGCGTGCCTTCGCCTGCTTGAGCGGCGTGATGGGCTCGCCGGCGGCCACGCGCCAGAAATCCAGGCCGCACGACGGACAGAACCGACTGCCCCGCTCGTGCCGCGCGCCGCATGCTGGGCAGACAACCGGCGGTCCGTCCCCTTGGTCGATCACCGCGCCATCCTAGTGGACCGTGCTGGAGCCGCCCATTGCCCGATCGATCAGGTCCGCCACGCTCGAAGTCCTGCTATTCAGCGACGCAGACGCAGCCGACGGCGCCCCGGCTCGCGGTGTCGCACGTCGAGCAGTGGCCACAGGTCGTTGACGCGAATCCGGAAGTCGCCGCCAACCCGCCGCGCTCGGAGCCGGCCGCCGCGGATCAGGCGTCGAACGTGCTCGGGGTGGAACCCCAGGATCGCCGCCGCGCGCGTGGTCGTCACCTCCAGCTCCTCGACCTCCACGTCATCGGTGTCGAGGCGTCCCGCGAGCGCCACGGCGATTGCCTTGGTGCGGTCCGCGGTGAGCGCCACCACCTCGGGTTCCGGCCGATGGAGCCCTGCCGCCAGGGCGGCGAGGATCCGCTCGCGGAGCACGCCCACCTTCACGGGACGTGAAGCCAGCCGTTACGAAGGGCGAGGCCAAAAAGCACGGGAACCCCGGCGACCAGCGAACCGAGCCATCCGGCCCGCTGGCGATAGAGCGCGCGCGCCTTGGCGATCGTGCGGGCTCCGGCCGCGCGATCCGCCTCGAGCGCCAGGGCGCGGTACTCGGCGAATGCGCCGCGCCGGTCGCCTGTCAGCCACCGGGCGTCGGCGAGCGCCTCGCGAGCCGCCAGCTCCCCCGGGAGCAGCTCCGCGGCGCGGGTCGCGGCCTCCAGCGCCGGGCGACCCTGCCCCAGGCGCGCCAGCCCCTGCGCCAGTGCAAGCTGCGCGGCGCCATTTCCCGGATCGAGGCGCACCGCCTGGCGCGCCGCCTCAACCCCCATCTCCGGCTGCGCGGCGCCGAGCCGCTCCTGTGCCTCGGCGACGGTCCAGGCACTCTGCGCAGGATCGCCGCGCGAGAGCCGCCGGTACTCCTCGGCGGCGTCCCGATGGTCGCCACGCGCCGCAAGCACCTCGGCGAGCAGCTCGCGATAGCGGATCTCGTCGGGGTCGAGGCGAACGGCGTCGTTCGTCTCGGCTTCCGCCTCGTCGAGACGCCCGAGCGCGAGCAGCGAGCGGGCCTGAAGCTCGTGCGCTGCATCGTCCCCCGGTCGCTCCGCCAGGATCGCGGCGGTCAGCCGCACCACTCCCTCGTGATCGCCGCGCTCGTACGCGGCCTGCACCTGGGCGAAGGCCGAGAGCTCGCTCACGGGCGCGGCGACCCCTCCCAGGCGGCACGTCCGGCCACGAGGTCGGCGATCCGTGGGGGGATCTGGCCCAGGCCCACGCGCTCCTGGGTCATGCCGTCGCGCTCGCGGATCGTCGCCGCGCCATCGGCAAGGGAGTCGACGTCAACGGTGACGCAGAACGGCGTCCCGATCTCGTCCTGGCGCCGGTACAGCTTGCCGATGCTGGCGGTGTCGTCGTACATCGCGGGAACGAGCTGCTTGAGGTCGGCGGTCAGGCGGCGGGCGATCTCAACGAGCTCGGGCCGGTTGCGCAGGAGCGGCAGGATGGCCACCTTGACCGGCGCCAGCGAGGGCTTGATGCGCAGCACCGTGCGCTTCTCCTTCGCCAGCTGCTCCTCCTCGTACGAGTCGAGCAGGACGGTGAGGACGGCCCGGTCGACCCCCATCGCCGGCTCGATGACGTACGGCGTGATGTGCTCGCCGCTCGCCTCGTCGAAATAGGCGAGCTGCTTGCCCGAGCCACGGGTATGGGCGGTCAGGTCGTAATCGGTGCGGTCGGCTACCCCCTCGAGCTCCGACCAGCCCATCGGGAAGGCGTACTCGACGTCCGTGGTCTGGCGCGAGTAGTGGCTGAGCTCGTCCGGGTCGTGCGGGCGGAGGCGGAGGCGGTCGGCCGCAATGCCGACGACATCGGTCCACCAGCGCAGGCGCTCGTCGACCCAATACGCGAACCAGCGGTCTTCCTCGGACGGGTGAACGAAGAACTCCATCTCCATCTGCTCGAACTCGCGGTCGCGAAAGATGAAGTTCCCGGGCGTGATCTCGTTGCGGAAGCTCTTGCCGATCTGCGCCACCCCGAACGGCAGCTTTCGACGCATCGAGGTTGCCACGTTATCGAAATTGACGAAGATCCCTTGCGCCGTCTCGGGTCGCAGGTATGCGACGCTGGCCGTCTCCTCGAGCGGCCCAACGTGGGTCTTGAACATGAGGTTGAACTGGCGCGCCTCGGTGAGCGTCCCGCGCTGGCCACAGTTCGGGCACGCGATCTCGCTCGGCGGGCCCTTCAGATCGTCGGCGCGAAACCGGAACTTGCAGTTGCGGCAGTCGACCATGGGGTCGGAGAAGCCGCCGACGTGGCCGGACACCTCCCAGACCCGCGGGTTCATGACGATCGCGGCGTCGATCCCCACGATGTCGTCGCGGAGCTGCACCATCTCCCGCCACCAGGCCGCCTTTACGTTGTTCTTGAGCTCGACGCCCAGCGGGCCGTAGTCCCAGAACCCACCCATCCCGCCATAGATCTCGCTCGAGGGGAAGACGAACCCTCGGCGCTTGGCGAGGCTGACGATGACGTCCATGTTCGGGGCGGGCACGTGCGGTGCGGCTCCTTTCGCTCTAGGGCGCGCGTCGAGCGCGGTGCGACGAATGTTGACCGATGGGTGGGGCGGTCGAGTCTACCTCACCCCGAGATCGGGACAGCGCGTCATGGTGCGACGCCTTCCAGCGGCCGCCGCGCCGCCACCTCGTCGAGGAAGTCCCGCGTGCGTAACTCCCGTTCGAGGATGGCTGACACCGTGTCGTGCAGGAGGCGCTCGACCTCGCGACCCACGGCGCGTGGCATCGCCAGGCGCAGGACATCTGACAGCTCGCTGCGCTGCAGATGGCGGAGGACCTTGAGGGTATCCGGCCCGATCGGCCGCGCCCCGAGCGCCGCGTTCGCACACTCCGGCCCCAGTACGCCGCCCGCGACCGGCGAGAAGGCATTGCCCGCGGGCTCGATCTCCGCTCCGCACTCGATGCAGCGCGTCAGCTCCGGGCGGAAGCCCATGACGTCGAGGAGGTGCAGCTCGAACCAGCGCGCCACGGTATCGCGCGCGACGGCGCCCGACGGGGCATCGAGCGCGGCAAGGCCCTGCGCCAGCAGCACGAACAGCCCATGGCTGTCGGCATTCCCCTCGCAGAAGCGGTCAGCCAGCTCGACGAGGTACCAGGCTTCCGCGGTGGCATGCAGGTCGTCGCGCAGCCCGAGGTGCGGGTTCTCGATCGAGATCTGGGTCACGACGTCGAACGTGCGGCCGATCGCCAGCACCAGCTGGACGTCGCTGAACGGCTCGAGCCCGCCACCCAGCCGGGAGCGCGGCCGGCGAATCCCCTTGGCCACGATCCGGAGCTTCCCGAGCCGCGGTGTGAGCACGGTCAGCACCCGATCCGCCTCGCCCAGGTCCATGCTGCGCAGCACGATCGCCTCCGTCTTGTAAAGGCGCGCCCGTGGGCTCATTGGGTCGGGTACGCTTCGGAGGTGGACATCAGGACCGAGTTTACCGACCTGCTGCATCAGATCGAGGAGCAGATGCGGACGATCCTGGGTGACCACGACGGCGCGGTGCGCCCGCTCTACGAGATGCTCGCCTACCACCTGGGCCTTGACGGGCCCGAAGGCCCGCGTGGGAAGCGCATCCGCCCGCTCATCGGCCTCCTCGCCTACCAGGCCCTGACCGGGGAGTTCCGGACCGCGCTGCCCGGTGCGGCAGCCGTCGAGCTCGGGCACAACTTCAGCCTGGTCCACGACGACATTGAGGATGCCGACCGGGAGCGGCGCCATCGGCCAACGCTATGGGCGATCTGGGGGATCCCGCTCGCCATCAACGCCGGCGACGCCCTCTTCGCCCTCTCCCGGCTGGCGCTCTACCGCCTGCTCGATGACGACGTGAGCGAGCACCGCGTACTGGCCGTCATGCGCGTCTACGACGAGACGTGCCTCGCCCTCTGCGAGGGCCAGTTCCTCGACATCAGCTTCGAGCGCCGGACCGATGTCACCGTCGACGAGTACATCGAGATGATCGGGAAGAAGACGGCCGCGCTCCTCGAGGCATCGGCGCAGGCTGCCGCCATCCTTGCCACCGACGACCCGGCCACGATCGAAGCCTTCCGCTCATTCGGCTTCCGGGTGGGCCTCGCCTTCCAGATGGCCGATGACCTCAAGGGCACGTTCTGGACGAGCGAGGCTTCCGGCAAGCCTGTCGCAGGCGACGTCCGAAAGCGCAAGAAGACACTGCCGCTGGTCTGGGCGCTCGAGCACGCGAGGGAGCCCGACCTTGGCCGCTTGCGCGAGATCTACTCCGCGGCCGATGGGGCCGCCGAAGGCGGGGTACAGATGCGTGATTCAGAGGTTGCGGAAGTGCTCGACATCCTGGAGCGCTGCGGCGCGCGCGACCATGCCGCGAGCGAGGCCCAGCGCTACCGGGAGGAGGCGCTGACCAGCATCCGCAACTTACCGATTCCCGCCGATCGGCGGGAGGAGATGGCCTCGGTCGTCGAGCGCTCCATCGCGATCTAGCATCCTCGCGGATTGGGCTCGCGGTCGACCCGCGTCTCACTGATCGAACTGGTCCTCCACGCTGGGCGTCAGAGATCCCACGTTGACGTCCGACTACCGATTGCGCGACGCCTCGGTGCTCATCTCGCTGAACGAGTGCCTTTAGTGAGACCCCGCGCGACCACGCCATCAGGCGTCGCGCTCCTCCTCGCCTGACTGTCCTTCCTCGCCCGAACGCTGGCGGCTGGCGATGACCTTGCTCACCTTGCGCGAGTCGGCGGCCTCGACCCGCAGCGTCACCTCGCGGAACGGGATCTCCGCCCCGGGCAATGGGATCCGCCCGACCCGGTGGATGATGAATCCCCCGACGGTGTCGTACTCCTCCTCGTCCTCCTCCTCCTCATCGGAGAGGTCGAACAGGTCACGCAGGTCATCCATGCTGACCCGCCCGTCGACGCGGTAGGCGAGGAGGTCATCCGACGGAATCGCCTCGACCAGCGGCTCCTCGATGTCATATTCATCCTGGATCTCGCCCACGATCTCCTCGACGATGTCCTCAATGGTCACCAGGCCGGCGGTGCCGCCGTACTCGTCGACGACGATCGCCAGGTGTCGCTTGGCGACCTGCATCTCGTGGAGCAGCTCGTCGACGGCCTTGGTCTCCGGCACGTAGACCGCGGGGCGGACCAGCTTGCGAACGTCGATGCCCTCGGTGTCGGCGCCGTCGTGCTTGAGGTACGGCAGCAGGTCCTTGGCATAGAGGATGCCGACGATGTTGTCGAGGCTCTCCTCATAGACCGGGACCCGGCTGTGCCCGGCACGGATGACCATGTCGAGGATCTCCTCGAACGGGTCGTTGATCTCGACCGCGCGGATTCCGATGCGCGGGATCATCACTTCGTGGACCTTCGTGTCGGCGAGCTCGATGACCCCGTGGATCATCTCCTTCTCATCTTCCTCGATGCTCCCCTGCTCACTGCCCGTCTCGACCAGGAGCTTGAGCTCCTCGGTCGACAGGTAGCCCGCCTGCGGCCGCACCTTGCCGCCGAAGGCGCGGACGATGACCCCTGAGACCAGGGTCACCAGCCAGACGAATGGGCTCAGCACGCGCTCCATGAAGCCGATCGGCTGCGCCACTGCCAGTGCGAAGCGCTCGGTGTAGCTGAGTGCCAGGGTCTTGGGCGCCAGCTCGCCGATGATGATGGATGCCAGGGCGATGAGCAGGGTGGTGAACAGGAAGGCGATTGTCGCCGCGGCTTCCTGGATCGGCAGCCAGGGAATGAGCCGGAGGAGATCGGCGAAAGCGCCCGAGAAGGAGACCGCCCCTACCGCCGACGCCAGGAAGCCCAGGAAGGTCAGCGCCACCTGGATGGTCGCCAGGAAGCGCGACGGATCCTGGACAAGGCGCTCCGCGGCGCGCGCGGCTCGGTTGCCCTCTCCAGCCAACTGGGTGAGCCGATGGCGCTTGACGGTGATGAGGGCCAGCTCGGACGCGGCGAAGAAGCCGCTGACGACGATCAGGACCAGGACGATCGCGAAATCGAGGAATGGGTTGCCGGTGGCGCTCCCGCCACCGCCGCCTTCAGGCATCTGAGCGGTTCGCGCCGCCTCCCGGCTGCGAGCTTCGGTCCGCCGCTGCGGCCGCTTGCCTCGAGCGGGAGCGGCGCAGCGCGATGGGGCGAGCGGGCATGCCGACCACCGTCACCCCGGCGGCAACGTCGCGGGTCACCACCGCACCGGCCCCGGTCCTTGCCCCCGGGCCGATGGTCACCGGTGCGCGCAGCATGGTGTCGACCCCGATGAACGCGCCGGCACCAATGACGGTGTCGTGCTTGGTCGTGCCGTCGAAGTTAGCAGTCACCGCCCCGGCACCGATGTTCACCTGCTCCCCAACGTCCGCGTCGCCGAGGTAGCTGAAGTGATGCTGCTGGGTCCCCGCACCCAGGCGCGTCTTCTTGAGCTCCGCGAAGTTCCCGATCCGGCAGTAGGGCCCGATCTGGCAGCCGGGCCGCAGGTGGCTCCATGGGCCGATCTCCACGTCCTCGGCGACCTCGGACTCCTCCACGATGCTGGCCCACACCCGCGTGCGGGGACCGATCCGGCTGGCGAGCACCGTCGCGTTGGGGCCGATGACCGCGTCCTGGCCGACCACCGTCGCACCGGCGAGGACCGACCACGGCTCAACCCGCGCGTCCTGGCCGATCTCGACCTCGGCGTCGATGTACGTCGTCGCCGGGTCGACGATGGTGACCCCGTTACGCATGTGGCGCTCGGCGATGTCCCGGCGCAGCAGGCGTTCCGCCTCGGCGAGCTGCACGCGGTCGTTGATCCCCATCGCAAGCTCGGCGCGGGGCGCCGGTACCACGACCACGCGGCGGCCGGCGCCAGCCGCGCGGGCGACGAGATCGGTCAGGTAGAGCTCGCCCTTCGCGCCGGCCGTGAGCTCACCGATGTTGGCGCGCAGCCACGTCGCGTCGAAGCAGTACGTCGCGACGTTGACCTCGCGAATGCGGCGGGCCGTCTCATCGGCGTCGGCCTCCTCAACGATGGCGACGCAGTCGCCGTTCGCGTCACGCACGATTCGTCCGTAGCCGGTCGGATCCGCGAGCTCGGCGCTCAGCAGGGCGATGGTGACGCCGTTCGCCGACTGCTCGCGGAGGAGGGCCTCGTAGAGGTCGGGGGGCAGGAGCGGGGCGTCACCGACGGTGACGACCACCTGGCGCACGCTCCCCGGCACCTGCGTCAGCCCAACCCGCACCGCATCCGCGGTCCCCAGCTGGCGGGCCTGCAGCACCGTCACCGCGCGGCCGGCGACGGCCTCCTCGACCGCGTCGGCACCGTGGCCGATGACGACGACCGGGTGCTCCAATCCGGCTTGGGCGAGGCTCGAGAGGACGTGATCCACGATCGGGCGGCCGGCGAGGGGGTGCAGGACCTTGGGCAGCCGGGAGCGCATGCGCGTTCCCTGGCCGGCGGCCAGGACGATGGCCGCGCTGGCTAGCACGGTGGGTTGGGCTCCGAATCCGGCTCGAACAGGGCGCGATGGTATGCGCGCCCGACTCGGAGGGTCAACTGGCTCATCCCTCGCCGGACAGGGCGACCGCCTCGATCTCCATCAGGGCGCCCTTGGGCAGGGACCGCACGGCGACTGTCGAGCGCGCCGGGAATGGTGAGGGGAGCGCCGCGGCATAGACCTCGTTGACCGTGGCGAAATCGGCCATGTCGACGAGGTAGATCGTGGTCTTCACCACGCGGTCCCAGCCACTCCCGGCCGCCGCGAGGACAGCAGACAGGTTGCGTAGCGCCTGGCGAGCTTGGTCTCCCACGTCGCCGGCCACGAGCTCGCCGCTCGTTGGATCGAGGCCCACCTGGCCCGCGGTGAACACGAGCCCACCCGCAATGATCGCCTGGCTGTACGGCCCGATGGCACCGGGCGCGGCATCCGTCTGCACCGGCGTTCTTCGGCTCATGGCTCGCCGTTCTCCCTGCCTTCGATGGCCTCGATCCTAGCCGGTTCGTCCCGCAACCGGGTCCTCGTGACGCGCAGCGCTGCCCGGCGCAGGCGGGCAGCGGCCGCGTCTGCCAGCTCGGGATCGTCCAGCAACGCGAACCATGTGGGGCCGCTTCCGGTGAGGCGCGGCTCGACGCCCGCCGACAGCACCAGGCGACGGATCTCATCGAGCTCGGGGCGCAGGCGGCGTGCCGGTGCAAGCAGGTCATTGCCCGCGTCGCGAGTCCCGAACGCCTCGGCATCTGCCCCGCCGGCAGTGTCCCACTCGTGCGGGCGCAGCTCGGCGAAGACCGCCGCTGTCGAGAGGGAGAAGGGTGGGTGGATGAGGACCACCTCCCGCGGCGCCGCGGCCGGGATCGTTCGCGACTCGATTGTCTCCCCGATCCCGGTCACCCACGCTGCCACCTGGCCCGCGGCGAAGAATGGGACGTCCGCGCCGATCTCCGCAAGGCGGCTCAGCTCGCCGCCCACGAACCGCTCATCCGCGC
>JALYLB010000178.1 GCA_030774475.1 Chloroflexota bacterium
TGAAGGGCGCGCGGGTGGTGGTCATCGGCGGCGGGTTCACCGCCATCGACTGCACGAGGACGTCGGTCCGCCAGCAGGCGGCCGAGGTGACCCTCGTCTACCGCCGCGACCTCAAGGACATGCCGGCCCAGGACGAGGTCTTCGAGGCGATCGAGGAAGGGGCGCGCGTCATCTTCCAGGCCGCTCCCACCAGGATCGTCACCAACGAGCGCAATCGGGTCACCGGGGTCGAGTTCCAGCGCATGAAGCTGGGTGCGCCTGATGACAAGGGCCGTCGCCGGCCGGAGCCGATGCCGGGCACCGAGTTCATCGTCGAGTGCGACACCGTCCTCGCCGCCATCGGCCAGGGACCCGAGCTGGGATGGGTCGAGACCGAGCCGGAGGAGATCCGCAGCAAGCTGGAGGTGAGCCGGCGCGGGACGCTGGTCGCCGAGGAGGACATCTTCCGCACTGATCTGCCCAAGGTCTTCGCCTCCGGCGATGTGCGCAGCGGGTCGACGACCGTGGTCGAGGCGATCGGTGAGGCGCGGCGGGCGAGCTACGCGATCGACTACTGGCTTCGCGGGCACGACCTCGACGACCCGCAGGTCCGCCGCATCGTCAGCGAACCGGTGCCCTCCTTCCTGACGATCGTGCCCTTCACCGATGACGTGAAGGAGCCCAAGGCGATCATGGGCAAGCTGGGCGCCGAGGCCCGCAAGGCGAGCTTCAACGAGTACGAGTTCGGCTACACCGGCGACCAGGCGATGGCCGAGGCGGGGCGCTGCCTGCAGTGCACCTGCGAGGCGATTGGCCACTGCGACCTGCGCGAGGCGGCGATCGAGTACGAGACGACCCTGAACATGGCAATCGACGAGCGTTCGATCCAGGACAACCCATATGTCGGCGTCAACCACGGCTACGGGCGGGATGAGACACACAGCTTCATCCTGCGCGACTACTCGCGCTGCATCGACTGCGGCCGATGCGCGCAGGTCTGCAAGGACATCGTCGGGGCCGGCTGCTACGACTTCATCGGCAAGGGCTTCGACTCCCTGGTCACCACCGCCGACTTCGTGTCGCTCAACGAGACCCCGTGCGTCTCGTGCGGCCGATGCGCGGAGACCTGCCCGGTCGGCGCGCTGATGCCGCGGCCACGGATCCTGGAGACCTACCAGCTCGACGTCTCCCGCTGCATCTTCTGCGGCATCTGCGCCGATGCGTGTCCATACGACGCGCTGCGTTGCGGACCGGAGTTCGAGTTCAGCGATTACCAGCGCGACCTGCCGATGCTCGACATCCTGGAGATGTCCGATCGCGAGCGGCCAACCCGCTGATCGTTCTCACCCGCGCGTCGTTCATGGCGTGCCGGAAGCGCACCTTATGCGGCTGCGCAACGCACGGCGGTGGCCTCCCGGCGCGCCTTCTCCCATGACCCGTGGCCAGAGGACGGACGGTGGCTGGCACTTCGTGATCGGACACCGCCAGAACTGGGTACTGATGTGCGCGTGACGGCACGTAACTTCCGAGGAAGCCGCCGTGCGGGGCAGCCGCGTGACATCGGCGTCACATTCCTCGCCCAAGGTCTGCTTCTTCGGCGCTTCTTGGAAGTTGCGTGCTGCAGCGATCACGTCGACCCGGAGTGCAAGCCGTGACGAGCTCAGCGATGCCCGTGGATCCCAGGGATATCGACGTCGTATTCCTGGATGCCGGAGGTGTGCTCCTCTATCCGGACTGGGAGCGGGTGAGCGCGATCCTGGGGCGATACGGGATTCAGGCGACATCGGCGCAGCTGGCAGAAGCGGAGTTCAGTGCCAAGCGGCGGATGGACGAATCCGGAATGGTCCACCGAAGCGGCGACATTGCCGAGCCGGACGGGTACCTCGGATGGGTCGTGAAGGCGACCGGCGTGCCCTTCGACGACGACGCGCTGCACGAAGCGGCAAACGAGTTCGAAGAGCAGCACGGGAAGGACAACCTGTGGAGCGAAATGCCCGCCGAGGTGCCGGGCGCCCTGCGACGCCTGCGGGCGGCGGGGTACCGGCTCGCGGTCGTCTCGAACACCGAGTCGAGCCTGCGGGCTCGGATCACCCAGTCTGGGCTCGACCCGTACTTCGAGACCCTCGTCATCTCCGACGAAGTGCATTCCGAGAAGCCGGGTCCGGTCATCTTCGAGGAGGCGCTGCGCCGCATGAAGGTCGATCGGACACGCACAATCCACGTCGGTGACTTCTACTCGGTCGACGTCCTGGGCGCCCGCGGAGTGGGGATTACGCCCATCCTCCTGGACTCCCGCGGCATGTCCGCCGATCGCGACGTCATCCGCGTGTCGAGCCTCACTGAGCTGGCGGATCTCCTTGGCTCCTGACCGTACTGCTTTGCGCCGTCTATAGGCCGAGCCGATGAGCGGCCGCGCGAGCGGCCGAAACAGTCGCCAAATGGTGCCCCGGCGCGGGTGTCTATCGGTCTGGACGATCGGATCGCGCAGGAATCCGCGAGTAGGCGCCAACTCATGGGCTGAGCCGATGACGCTGCCATGGTGCCGACCGCCGGACCGCGATATGGTGAACCAAGAAGCCACCGAGAGCGCCGGTGACGTTGACGATCACGTCGTCGATATCGGCCGAACGGTCCGGGACGAGCAGCTGGATGAGCTCGATCGTCGCCGAGTAGACGAGCGCCAGAAGCGCAACCCGCCACCATCGGTCCAGCGACGGGAGGGTGATCGGGCCGAGCAGACCAAGCGGGAAAAGCAGGCCCAGGTTGCCGAACAAGTTGCGCATCCAGAACGCCGACCCGAGGTTGTCGAGATAGATGCGCAGCGTGTGGAACGGGACCAGGTTGTCGTCCACGACCTGCCCAGGCAGCGGATGCGCGGGCTGCAGGGTGAGCACCAGCCCGCCGATCAGCCAGGCGGCGAGGACCAACGAGGCGAGGAGCCGCATCCGAGAACCTTGACACGGATCGCGCGGCGGACTCGGCCGCGGGGCGGGGGTACGAGCTCGGAAAGGAGGCTGATCGGCCGGCGGAACGGGCTCGTACGGTAGAATCGGGCCCCGAGCCCGGGCGTCCGCGACCGGGTGGACCCTGCTGAAGGGGAGTTCAAACCCTGGACATCACCAGCGTCCTCTTCGTCCTGCTCGCGATCGGCATCCTGGGCGGCGGCCTCGCGGTCGTGACGCTCCGCAACGTCATCCATTCCGCGGTCGCGATGATGATCTGCTTCGGGTCGCTGGCCGGGATGTACGCCCTGCTCGGCGCTCCCATCATCGCCGCCGCACAGGTCCTCATCTACCTTGGCGCGATCAGCGTCCTGATCCTCTTCGCCATCATGCTCACCCAGGCCGGCGACGCCAGCCTCCCCGCCCCGTTCCACCGCCAGGCGCCCATCGCGGCCGCCCTGGCGATCATCGTTGTCGCCCTGGTGAGCTGGGCCGTCGTCGGGACGGACTGGCACGCCGCCGCGGGTGCCGCAGCCGTGGAGGTCGACGCCATCGGCAACCTGCTCTTCACCACGTACGCGCTGCCGTTCGAGATCATCGCCTTCCTGTTGCTGGCCGCGATCATCGGCGCCATCTTCCTGGCCCGTCGCCCGGAAGAGGACGAAAAGGCCAACTAGGCCGATGGCGAGCCTGCCCGGCTACCTGATCGTCTCCGCCGCGCTGTTCGGGATCGGCGCCTTCGGGTTCCTTGCCCGTCGCAACGCGATCCTGATGCTGATCTCGATTGAGCTCATGCTCAACAGCGTCAACCTGAGCCTGGTCGCCTTCAACGCATACATCCCGGGCGCTCACAACGCCGGGGCGGTCTTCGCGCTGATCGTCATGGCCGTGGCCGCGGCCGAGGCGACGGTCGGCCTGGCACTGGTGATCGCCATCATCCGCACCCGTCAGACCCCCGAGGTCGACGAGTACCACGATCTGCGGGAGTAGGCGCACTTCTTGGAGCTCCTGATCGCGCTCATCCCTGCCCTGCCGCTGGTGGGCTTCGTCTACACCCTGCTGGCCGGGCGGTTCCTCGATCGCTTCCCCGGCGGGCACGGGCATGGAGGCCACGGCGGGCACGACCACGACGTCCACGAGGACGCCCACGGAACGGCCGGCGAGGCCGCGAGTGCGCATGCCTCCGCTGGTGGACACGGGCCCGTCGACGATTCGGCCTTCCACACGGTCCCCTCGGAGGAAGAGCAGCGGGCGACCTCGCCCCACGCCGGCCACGCGGATGACCTGGCCAACGCGGAAGGCGCCGATGGCGTCATCCCCGCCGAATTCGCCGATGGACGCGGCCAGGCCGGACACGCAGGGCACGGAGCGGCGGCGCCCCACCATCGGTCATGGGTGGTCCCGACCCTGCTGATCGGCGTGGCCTGGGTCATGAGCATGGTGGTCTTCGTCAACGTGGTCTTTGGCGGCCACACCTACCACGTCACGCTCTACGAGTGGATCGCCGCGGGCACCTTTCACGTGACGATCTCGTTCCTGGTCGACCAGCTGACCGCGATGCTCCTGCTCGTCGTCAGCACCGTCGGGTTCCTGGTCCACGTCTACTCCATCGGCTACATGAACGGCGACCGCGGGATGTGGCGCTTCTTCGCCTACCTGAACCTGTTCATGCTCTCGATGCTGCTGCTCATCTTCGGCGACAACTACCTGATGCTCTACGTCGGCTGGGAGGCGGTCGGCCTGTGCAGCTACGCGCTCATCGGCTTCTGGTACAAGAAGCCGTCCGCCGCGGGAGCGGCCAAGAAGGCA
Source organism: Chloroflexota bacterium (assembly GCA_030774475.1). Taxonomy (GTDB): domain Bacteria; phylum Chloroflexota; class Limnocylindria; order QHBO01; family QHBO01; genus CF-82. Next base: position 4,731 of record JALYLB010000178.1, read on the forward strand.
TTCATCGTCAACCGGGTCGGTGACCTCGGGTTTGGCCTGGGCGTGATGATGATCTGGACGACCTTCGGGACGCTGAGCTTCACTGATGTCTTCCAGCAGGTCGGCCTTGCGAATTCCGGGGCGTACCTACCTCCGGGTTACGTCGCCCCGAGCGGGCTGACCGTCACGATCATCGCGCTCCTCCTCTTTGCCGGCGCCGTGGGCAAGTCGGCGCAGTTCCCGCTCCACGTCTGGCTGCCCGATGCCATGGAGGGCCCGACCCCGGTCAGCGCCCTGATCCACGCCGCGACCATGGTCAACGCCGGGGTCTACATGGTCGCCCGCTCCAACCCGATCTTCGCCCACGCCCCGGCGGCGATGTTCGTCGTGGCGAGCATTGGCATCTTCACCGCCATCTTCGCAGCGGCCATCGCCCTGACCCAGAACGACATCAAGAAGGTGCTCGCGTACTCGACGGTGAGCCAGCTCGCGTACATGTTCACCGGCCTGGGGGTGGGCGCCTGGGCAGCGGCGATCTTCCACCTGGTGAGCCACGGCTTCTTCAAGGGCCTGCTCTTCATGGGCTCAGGATCGGTGATCCATGGCGCCGGCGGCGAGCAGGACATGCGCTTCCTTGGCGGCCTGCGCGAGAAGATGCGCTGGACCTACATCACCATGGTCATCGGCTCGCTCGCCCTCGCGGGGATCCCGATCTTCGCCGGGTTCTTCAGCAAGGACGAGATCCTGGGCGAGACCTTCAGCCGCGGCTACGCGATCTTCTACCTGGTCGGGATCGTCACCGCCTTCCTGACCGCCTTCTACACGTTCCGCATGATCTACATGACCTTCCACGGGTCGTGGCGCGGCCTCGGAACCGCCTGGCACCACATCCACGAGAGCGCGGCGACGATGGTCGTGCCGCTCCAGATCCTGGCCGTCCCAACCATCCTGGTGGGACTCGTGTTGGGCCTCCCTCCGGAGGGTGGCTTGATCCATACCTGGCTCGCGCCGGTCTTCGAGCACTCCGAGCAGGCCGGAATCGTGGCCGGGTCGCTGGCCAGCGGGGGAGAGGGCTTCTCGTTCCTCGGGATCGGCGGCCTGTTGCTCCTGGTTGGCGCCGGCGTCGGAGTTGGGGGGATTTGGCTCGCGCACCGCTGGTACGTCGAGGACCCGGACACCCCACGTCGCTTCGTCAACGCCATCCCGTTCGGCCTGGGCCCAGGGATGTACGCGGCCAGCGTGAACAAGTACTACGTCGACGACCTCTACCAGCTCGTCTTCGCCCGCGGCGGGGTGCTGCTGGCCAACGCGCTGTGGTGGTTCGACGCCAAGGTCATCGACGGCGCGGTGAACGGCGCCGCCTGGGTCGCCCAACGCATCGGCGGCGGACTGCGCAAGGTACAGACCGGCCGGATCGAGAACTACGGGCTCGGCATGGCAGCCGGCCTGATCCTGGTCCTCATCGTCTACGCCGTGGTGATCCGATGACCGCCCGATCGTGCAGCAGCACGCTCAGGGGGAGGAGCGGCTCCCGCCAGAACCAGCACGGATCGTTGGAGGAGGCGCGCGGGGAGGCCACCGCCGTGCGTCGCGCAGCCGCACAAGGTGGTCTTCCCGCACGCCATCAACTCGCCCAGGCTGAGTGTTTCTGATGCAACTGCCGGTCCTCTCGCTGGTCGTCTTCACGCCCCTCGCCGGCGTGCTGGCGCTCCTGTTCATCCCGGCCAACCGCCATCGGCTCATCCGCTGGGTGGCCCTCCTCTTCGCCCTGGCGAGCCTTGGCTTCAGCCTGGCCCTGCTCGGGTACCGGATTGGCGGGCCGGAATTCCAGTTCCGCGAGGACTACACCTGGATTCCGAATTTCGGGATGCGCTACACGCTCGGCGTCGATGGGATCTCGGTCGCGCTCGTGGTCCTGACCACGGTCCTCTCCGTGGTCGCCATCGTCTACTCCTGGGCCCCGATCCAGACGCGGGTCAAGGAGTACTACGCCACGATGCTGCTCCTCATGGTCGGGATGCTCGGCGTCTTCGTGGCTCTGGACCTGTTCCTCTTCTACGTCTTCTGGGAGATCAGCCTCATCCCGATGTACCTCGTGATCGGGATCTGGGGCGGCGCGCGCCGGATCTATGCGACGGTCAAGTTCGTGATCTACACCCTGGTCGGGTCGCTGCTGATGCTCGTCGCCATCCTCGCGGTGGCGATCGCTCATGGCAACGCGACCGGGGACTTCACCTTCAGCTACGAGGCACTGCGCGGCTTCGCGTTCACCTCGCAGCTCCAGGCGCTGGCGTTCATCGCCTTCTTCCTGGCGTTCGCCATCAAGGTGCCGATGTGGCCGCTCCACACCTGGCTGCCCGATGCCCATGTGGAGGCTCCGACCGCCGGCTCGATCATCCTGGCCGGCGTCCTGCTGAAACTCGGAGGGTATGGCTTCCTGCGCTACGCGGTGCCGCTCCTCCCCGATGCGGCCAAGACCTATGCACCGTTCGTCATCGGCCTGGCGATCGTGGCGATCCTGTACGGCGCGCTGGTCAGCATGGTCCAGCCCGACCTCAAGAAGCTCATCGCCTACTCGAGCGTCAGTCACATGGGCTTCGTCATGCTGGGGACCTTCGTGTTCAACGCCCAGGGCCTACAGGGCGCGGTCTTCCAGATGATCAGCCACGGGGTGACGACCGGGGCCCTCTTCCTGCTGGTCGGGGTCATCTACGAGCGCACCCATGACCGGCTGATCGCCCACATGGGGGGGCTGAACGGCAAGCTCCCCCAGTACGCCGCCCTGTTCGGGCTGTTCACCTTCGCCAGCATCGGCTTACCGGGGCTCTCCGGGTTCATCGGCGAGTTCCTGGTGCTGCTGGGGACGTTCCGCTACAACGGGCTGGTGGCGGGGGTGACGACCGTGGTCGTCATCTTCTCCGCGGTGTACATGCTCTGGATGTTCCAGCGCGTCTTCTTTACCGTCCCATCCGACTGGATGCGGCGCTTCTGGGACGGCCTGCACGACATGAACGCCACCGAATGGGTCTCGGTCGGGCCGCTGGTGGTCTTGGTCATCCTGCTCGGCGTCTTCCCCGGCCCGGTGCTGCACCTGACCCAGGCGCCCGTCGATCGGATCATCGAGACGGTGAACGGGGCCGGCGGCCTCGCCGGGTTCGTCCCGTGGTAGGGACTGGCAGCACGGACTACTTCCGCGACCTCTTCCCCCTTCTCCCCGAGCTGATCCTCGCGGCGCTGGTTCTGGTCGTCATCACGACGGACCTCTTCCTTCGCCGCGACCAGAAATGGCTCCTGACCCCCCTCACCGTCTTCGGCCTGGTCCTGGCCCTGATCGCCTGCCCCATCGTCTGGAACACCAACGACACCGTCTTCGCCGGCTTCTACCGCGTCGACGACCTGTCGGTCTTCCTCAAGGGCGCCACCATGGTCATTGGCATCCTGGCGACGCTCTTCGCGCCGGGCTACCTCCGCGTCCGGCGCCTGCCACTCGGTGAGTTCAACGCGGTCCTCATCTTCGCGTTGCTCGGGATGTGCGCCCTGGCCAGCGCCAGCGACCTGATCACCCTGTTCCTGGGACTCGAGCTGATGGTGATGCCGTCCTACATCCTGGCCGGCTTCCACAAGACCGACCGCTACAGCAACGAGGGCGGGCTGAAGTACTTCCTGCTCGGCTCGTTCGCCAGCGCGATCCTGCTGTTTGGGACCAGCTGGACCTTCGGGCTCACCGGGTCCACCCACCTGACCGCAGTCGCCAACGCGGTCCGCTCGGGCTCACCGTCACCCGCCCTGCTGGTCGCCATCGGCTTCCTGACTGTGGGCGCCACCTTCAAGGCAGCGGTCGTCCCGTTCCATTACTGGACCCCCGACGCCTATCAGGGCGCTCCCACACCGCTCACCGGCTTCCTCTCGGTGGGCCCAAAGCTCGGTGCCTTCGCGCTCCTGATTCGCATCTTCGTCGACGCCCTGGGGCCTATCCGCGCCGACTGGCTGCCGGTCATCGCGATCCTCGCGGTGGTGACTATGACTGCGGGCAACGTCGTGGCGCTGACCCAGGGCAACGTGAAGCGGATGCTCGCCTACTCGAGCATCGCGCACACCGGCTACATCCTGGCCGGGCTGGCGGCGTTCGCATCGGCTCACGATCCGGCGATCGCCCAGCGCGGCATCGAGGCGATCCTGTTCTACGTCCTCGGCTATGGGGTGATGAACATCGCCGCCTTCAGCGTCGTCGGCATGCTCCAACGCGACACGCGCCGCTTCGGCGGGATGGCGAGCTTCTCCGGCCTCGCCGGACGCGCCCCGTGGCTCGCCGCCGCCATGGCGATCCTGCTCCTGTCGCTCACCGGGATCCCGCCCACGGTGGGCTTCTTCGCCAAGCTCTACGTCCTGGTGGCCACCGTCGATGCCGGGTTGGGCTGGCTCGCGGTGGTGATCGCCCTCAATGCGGCGCTTGCCGCCTTCTACTACCTGCGGGTCATCGTGACCATGTACATGCGCGATCCGGAGGCAGACCCCGCCCCGATCGACCATGCGCCATCGAGCTACCTGGGCCTCTTCATCTCGGTGGCAGGCGTCCTCCTCCTGGGGCTCTTCCCGGCAGCCGTCCTGGACATCCTTCGCGTCTCGGCCGGAAGCCTCTTCTGAGGCCATGGCCGCCAGGTCGCGGCGTGCGGCAGAACCCGTCGAGGCCGGAGCCGATGGCGGCCAGAGTCCACTGCATTCCGCCGCACACCGTCTCCTCGGCGATCGGCGCCTGATCCTGGCCAGCAACCGCGGCCCCTTGAGCTTCAGCGCACTGGCCGACGGCTCGCTGCGACCGCGACGTGGCTCCGGTGGGGTGGTGACCGCCCTCTCCCAGGTCAGCGGCCGCGTCCCGCTCACCTGGATCGCCTCGGCGATGAGCGAGGGCGATCGGCGTGCGGCTCGTTCGTCCGTGGCGCTCGATCGGGCGATGCCGACCGAGGGGGTCCGCCTGCGGTTCACCACGGTCCCCCGCCCGGTCTTCGAGGCGGCCTACAACGTGATCGCCAATCCGCTGCTCTGGTTCCTGCAGCACGGGATGTGGAACCTCCCGGAGCGGCCGATGATCGACGCGGCCACCATGCGCGCCTGGCGGGAGGGCTACGTCGTGTTCAACCGCGCATTCGCCGATGCGGTCCTGCGCGAGGTGCCGCCCCGCGAGAGATCGCCGCGGATCATGCTCCACGACTATCACCTGTACCTCGCTGCCGAGGCGATCCGCCGCGCCCGCCCGAACGCCATCCTCAGCCACTTCACCCACATTCCCTGGCCGCCATCGTCGATCTGGCAGGTGATGCCGCCGCCCATTCGCGAGGCGATCTGCGCCGGCCTGCTGGCCAACGATGTCATCGGCTTCCAGACCGAGCGCTATGCGCACAACTTCCTGCGCTGCGTGGAGAGCTTCCTGCCGGAGGCAGTGGTCGACTACCGCGCGGGCAGCGTGGCCTGGCGCGGGCGCACCGCGGTGGTGCGCGACTACCCGATCAGCATCGACGTGGCCGCGACCCGCCGGATCGCGGGCTCGCGCGCAGGACGCCGGCGCGCCGATGAGTTGCTCGCCCAGTCCGCCGAACGGGTCGTGGTACGCGTCGACCGGCTCGAGCCGTCGAAGAACATCATCCGGGGGTTCGTCGCCTTCGAGATGCTGCTCGAGCGTCATCCCAGTCTCCGCGGCCGGACGACCTTCCTTGCCTTCCTCGTCCCGTCGCGCACCGGGATCCGCGAGTACCGCGACTACGGGCGCAAGGTCCAGGACGCTGCCGATCGGATCAACGCCCGCTTCGCCCGCGCCGGGCGCGGGGTGGTGCGCATCTTCTTCGAAAACGACTACGCCCAGGCGCTCGCCGGCCTGGCCATCGCCGATGTCGTCCTGGTCAACCCGCTCATCGACGGCATGAACCTAGTCGCCAAGGAGGCGGCGGTGGTCAACGATCGCAACGGCGCAATCGTCCTGTCTGAGACGGCGGGCGCGTACGACCAGATGGCCGATGGCGTCCTACCTGTAGCACCCGCCGACATCGTTGGCACCGCCGATGCCATGGCCCGGGCCCTCGCCATGCCGGTCACCGAGCGTCGCGCACGCCTCGCGCGCCTGCGCGAGGGCGTCGAGCGCGAGGACATCAGCTGGTGGCTGCAACGTCAGCTCGAGGACCTCGCGGAGATCGCCGAGGCCCGAGCCTAGCCGCCGGCAGCGCTCCGTTCCGGACCGTCAACGCCGGGTGTGACGTGGCCGTCACGCAACTTCCAAGAAAGCGTCTCCTGCGGCGGTCCGGGTGGCGCTGCTGTGACGCATCTGTCACATCTGATGCCTGAGTATGGTCGCCCTGGAAGTTAGGTGACGCAGGCGTCACACCATCAGCCCGGCCGCGAGCTGTGCGAGGAGGGCCGCGAAGGCTGCCGGGTCGGGTAGCGTGACGTCCGCCGCAGCCGAGACCTCCGCCGGTACCTCGCCGCCGCCGGCCACGGCCAGGATCGCGACCCGGAGGCGGGGCGAGCGACCGAGCTCGCGGGCGGCCGCAAACATGTCCAGGTCGGTGACATCGTCGCCGGCGACGACCAGGCCTCGCAAGCCGAAGCGTTGCACCACGCGTCGGACCGCTGCTCCCTTGTCGCCCAGGCCGGCGGGCCGGACCTCCACCGACATGCGCCCCTCGCGGATCTCGAGGCCCTCGGCGCGCTCCGGAACGAGGGCGTGGAGGACCGCCTCCCGAGCGGCCCCGGGCACCAGAGCCTGGCGATAATGGACGGTCGCCGACAGGCCCTTGTGCTCGACGCTGATCCCGTCTTTCCGAGGGACGCGGGCAAGGGCCGCGGCCACTGCGCGGCGGGCATGGTCGAATGCGGGCTCGTCGGTCGGTCCAACGGCTCCTGGCTCGAGCCATTCGAGGCCGTGGTTGCCGATGACAAGCAGCGCGGGCGAGCCGCCGAGGATCCGCCTCGCTTCGAGTGCTTCGCGGCCGGTGACCACCCCGACCACCGCCAGCCGTCCGGCCAGGGCCTGGAGTGCTTCGACAGCGCCAGCGGTCGGCCGCGCCTGGCTGGGGACGGCGACGATCGGCGCGAGCGTGCCGTCGAGGTCGGTAAGCAGTCCGGCCGGGGACCTGGCGAGTGTCGCCCGCGCCCGGGCCAGGCCGGCCGCGAATCGGGCCGCATCGTCCGTTGTTAGACTGCCGCCCGTGCGACGCCTCCTCACTCCCGGCTTCGTGGTGCCGATCCTGCTCGCGCTGGTGGGAGCCGCGCTGATTATCGTCGGACAGCTGGACCTGGACCAACCAAGCGCCGGCGCAAGCCTGCCCGGAATCCCGATTCCAACCGCCACCCCGCTAGCGAGCGTCACGCCGAGCGCCAGCGCCTCACCGAGCGGCTCGGCGGCGCCATCGGCCTCACCCACGGCAACCCCGACCCCGAACCCCGCGTGGGTGGCGGTGCAGCTGCAAATCAGGTCGATCAACCTCAACATCCGCGTGCGCAAGGCGACGACGAAGGCCCAATGCGACTTCCCGCCGGAGTCACCGCCCAGCGCGTGGGTGCTGTGCGGCGGGACGGAGCCCGGGCGAGGCACGAACAGCTACATCTTTGCCCACGCCCAGACCGGGATGTTCCTGCCCCTCTGGAACGTCCAGCTCGGCGCCCTGGTCCAGGTCCTCATGTCGGACAAGCAGGTGCTCACCTACCGGGTCACCGAGATCCACCCCAATGTGAGCTGCCCGGACACCCGCGAAAAGCCGATGAGCTACTGGACGACCCCCCCGCTGGCCCTCAAGTACGCCGATCCGGGCTGCCCCATGGGCGCCTTCTGGACCGCGCCCGCCAAGCACGAGAGGCTCACCCTGCAGACCAGCCAGGGGTACAACCGCAACTGGGGCGAGTTCATCGTGGTGGCGGAACCGGTCGCGTAGCAGGGATCAGTCCCGGCGCAGCCCGGCGTCCCGGAAGCAGCAGGGCGGGGATCAGGGTCAGCAGCGCGATCCCCAGCGCGATCGCCAGCACCAGGTGGAGCACCTCCGCCGCCTCGCCGCGCGACCACCGCTCGAGGAGGTCGACCAGCGTGAAGCTGTTGCGCGGGTCGACGCCCACGAACTCCGGATGGCCGAGGCTGACGACCAGCGCGTCTCGCCGCGAGGGGTCGATGACGAGCGCCGAGAGCGCGTCAATCCGGCTCTGGCCAAGGCTGGTCAGGAGGGCCAGCCCAATGCTCATCCCCACCGTGCGGGTCAGCTGCAGCATTGCGCTGGCCACGCCGTAGGCGGTCGATCCCGCGATTGCCACCGCAGCGGTCGCTCGAGGCGAGACGGTCAGGCCAAAGCCGCCACCGAATATGGCGAGGTCGCGCGCCAGGCGCGCCAGGTCGGTATCGGTCTGCCAGCCGATCGCCAGCCACAGGGCGACGGCGGTGACCGCCACCCCGAGCACGGTCACCGGTCGCTCGCCCGCGAGCGCGGTGAGCAGCCCGCCCACGATCGCGCCCGCGGCGATCGCCACGGTCAGGGCACTGAGCGCGACCGCTGAAGGCTCGGCGCCGCCGTTCAGCACGCGGTTGACGAAGACCGGCCCCCCGATGATTGCGGTGGCCAGCGTGTAGCCAGTCAACAGGCTCACCGCGTTGGCGGCAGAGAACGCGCGGCTGGCAAAGAGCCCCAGGCGGACGAGCGGGGCTCGCGCGGCCCGCTCGCGGAGGATGAACAGGCCGATGGCAAGCGCACTGAGCGCCATCCCAGCCAGCACGACCGGGTCCGCCCAGCCTCGCGCCCCGGCGGTGCTGAGCGCGCCGACCCCGGCGACGAGGACCATGGTGGCGAGCAGGGCGCCCGGGATGTCCAGGCCGCCGGTCTGGCGCGGCGTCTCGATCCCGCCAGCCACGACATAGATCGCCAGCAACACGACCAGCGCGATCGGGACGTTGAGCAGGAAGATCCATTGCCACGGGTGGACGCCGAGGCCGGGGACTGGCGGCGCGACGTTGAGGAGCACCCAGGCGCCGTAGGCGGGGCCGACCGCCATGCCGACGAAGGTTGCGGCCCCCTCGACCCCCAGGGCGGCGGCCCGGGCGCGACCGGCGAACAGGTGCGAGGCGAGGGCCATCGAGAGGGGCACCAGCGCGCCGCCGCCCAGCCCCTGGACCACGCGAGCCGCGATGAGCCACGCGATCCCCACATCGGGACCGCCGAGCCGGGCCAGGCCACTGGCCAAGCTGCCCGCGGCGAAGAGCAGCAGCGCCACAACGTACAGCCGCCGCGCCCCCCAGAGGTCTGCGGCGCGCCCCGCGATCGGCACGGCCACCACGAAGGCGAGCAGGTAGCCGTTCACAATCCACGAGGCCCGGCCAAGGTCGGCCCACCCGCCGAAGTCGACGACGATCGCCGGCAGTGCGATGGCCACGACCATCAGCTCGGCTCCAGCGAGCAGCACGCCGAGCGACGCAACCAGCAGCACGCCCCAGGCAGCAGCCGGCGGCAGCACGACCGTGGGCGGATCGCCTTCGCCGGGTACGGAGGTCACGCCGCTACAGGTCGACCCGGGTGAGGGCTGCGGCGGCGGCGGCCATGAGCAGCCCAGTCGTGGCCAACCCGAGGCCGAGCGATCCCAGGCCGACCGAGAGAGGACGATCCAGGGAGGTTGCCTGGGCGAGCAGCCCAAGGCCGGCGGTCGGAAGGAGGCTCGCGTCGACCCTCAGGAGGAACCCGGCGCCCAGGCCGGCGGCGCTCACGCTCGCGGCGAGGGCGGCGGCGAGGAGCGGGCGGGCCAGCGCCCCGATAAGCAGGCCGATCGCCAACGCCTGCAGAACCGTCACCGCCGCTGCCGCGCCGAGGGCGGCGAAGGCGGTGGGGTCGAGCGGCTGGGAGGGACCGCCGACCAGGGCAAGCCAGGCCAGGACCGCGCCGGCCGCGAGGCCCAGCACGACCGGGGCGGTAATTGCCGTGAACCAGGCGAGCAGGACCGATGAGCGAGGAACCGCCCGGAGCACCAGCCAGGCGACGGCCCCCTGGCGACGCTCTGCAGCGAGCGACGCCGCGGCAACCGCGGAAACGACCACGCCGCACCCGGCGATCCCCAGGGCGAGCGTCGCCGGATCGCTTCCCAGGTCGGGACGCAGGGCGCTCACGATCCCCCCGGCGATCGCAGCCGCGAGGAGCAGGAGAAGGCGATAGCTGATCCACAGCTCGCGCAGCGCGAGCCCGGTCAGCGCGGAGACTCGCATCAGGCGCTCGCGCGGCTCGCGCCGGCGTCCGCCGATCGGTCGGTTGCCCGCGACCTGCGGTCGAGGGCAATCTCCGCCAGCCGGCCGATCCCCTTGTGGGAGAGCGGCAACCCGTGCTCGGTGAGGGCGGACAGCGGGGCGTGCATCGCGACTCGGCCGTCGCGCAGCAGGGCTATCTGGTTCACTGCCCCCGACTCCGAGGCGGGGTACCGACTGGAGAGGATGAGGGTGCAGCGCTGGCCGGGCAGCCGCAGGAGGTGCACCCGCTCGTCCGGATCGACGGCGCGCAGGGGCTCGTCGAGCAGCACGACCTCTGGATCTGCCACCAGCGCCGCGGCGATTGCGGCGCGCTGCAGGTACGCGAGACCGTTGCGTCGCATCGGCCGGTCGAGCCCCTGGCTCAGCCCCCAGCGCGCGGTAGCCTCATCGATGCGCCGGCGCCCGACCTCCGGGTCGAGGCCAAGGAGCCGGGCGGAGATGGCCAGCGTCTCCGCGGCCGACATCCAGGAATAGAGCCCGGTCTCCGGCCCGACGTAAGCCATCCGCCGGCCCCATCCGGTCGCCGAGCCGTCCGGCCCGGTGCCCCCGGCGATCCGGAACGAGCCCCCGTCCGCGCGGCTCAACCCGGCGAGCACCCGCAGCAGCAGGGACCCGGCCGTCTCCGGCTCGGAAACCAGCAGCAGGCGAGCCCCGACCGCGACCTGGAGATCCACCCCGTCGAGCAGCCTGCTGCGGCCGACACGTCGCCGTACGCCCTGGCACGCCACCGCGGCTGGTCGGAGCAGGCGGACGGCGCGCGATGACCAGAGAGCATCGGGCGTCGAACTGGCCACGGCCGGCACTCTAGCACGGGCCATGGCGCGTTCCGCCCCACCAACTTGACGCCAGGTGACGGTACCAATAGCATAAGCGGACACTCATATAAGCCACCCTTTCATAAAGAGCTGCTTACGAGATGACCCTCCCAGCGGAGCTCCCCGCCGAGCGCGAACTGCGCCGCCTGCGCACCCTGTATCGCGCCCTGGGCGACGAAACCAGGCTGCGGATGATCGGCATCCTTGCAGAGTCCGGGCCCATGGCCGTCCTCGCGCTCTCCCGACGGTCGGCCCTCTCCCAGCCCCTCATCAGCTGGCACCTGCGGATCCTGCGGCTCGCTGGACTGATCGACACCCAGCGGCGCGGCCGCGAGGTCATCTGCCGGCTGCGGCTCGCCGCCTTCGAGGAGCTGCGGGAGTCGGAGGCGAGGCTCATCGGCGGAACCTCGGGGATCGGCGTCAGCGCCGGCCAGCCGAACGGCAAGGTGCCCGATGTCGGCTAGCCACCCGCAGACCGGCGATCTCGCCCGCGGGGGCTCCCTCGTCCCCGCCTGGGTCAAGGAAGCCGGACGCGCCATCCTGGCGCCCATCGTCCGCCTCGCCCTCGCGCTGCACGTGACCGCCAACACTGTCACGGTCCTCGGCCTGCTCATCGTCGTGCTCTCCGCCGTCCTGATCGGCAGCGGGGCGCTCCTGGCGGGCATGCTGGTCCTCGTCGGCGGGTCGCTGCTCGACGCGGTCGACGGCGCCCTGGCCCGAGCCAATGGCGGCGGCACGCCGTTCGGCAGCTTCCTCGACTCGACGCTCGACCGAGCCGGCGAGGCGATCCTGTACCTCGCGATCGCGGTCTACTACCTCCGCGGCCCGGAACCAACCTGGCCGGTGCTGGCAGCGATCCTGGCCCTCGCCGGCTCGTTCATGGTCAGCTACTCGCGGGCGCGCGCGGAGGGCATCGGCGTCGTGGCCGCCATCGGCCTGGCCCCGCGCACGGAGCGGATCGTCCTCGTCGCCGCCGGCCTCGGCCTGGCCGGGCTGGGCGTCGGCCAGGCACTCATCGGCGCCCTGTGGATCATCGCCGTCCTGACGGTGGCGACCACGGTCCAGCGCATCTGGCATGTCTGGAGGCTCACCGCGGCGAACTGACGCTGACGGCGGCTTCGTACGACAATCGTCACTGAACGCAGGAATCGAGGAGAAGCGTGGCTAGCAACGGCAAGAGCGCGGGCAACGGCAAGACCGCAGGCGACGGGAAGATCCGAGTCGCGATCGTGGGGGTCGGGAACTGCGCGAGCAGCCTGGTCCAGGGTCGCTACTACTACCAGGACGCCAAGCCCGGTGACCTCATCCCCGGCCTGATGCACGTCACTCTGGGCGGCTACCACATCCGCGACATCGAGTTCGTGGCTGCATTTGATATTGACAAGACCAAGGTTGGCAAGGACCTCTCAGAGGCGATCGACGCCGGCCAGAACAACACCCTCAAGTTCGCCGATGTCCCACACATCGGGGTGACCGTCGATCGCGGGATGACCCACGACGGCCTGGGCAAGTACCTCTCGCAGGTCATCGAGAAGGCGCCCGGGCCGACCGCCGACGTGGTCGGGATCCTCAAGGAGCGCAAGGTCGACCTCGTCGTCTCCTACCTGCCGGTCGGCAGCGAGGAGGCGACCAAGTGGTACGTGGAGCAGGCGCTGCAGGCGGGCGCGGGCTTCGTGAACGCCATCCCGGTCTTCATCGGACGCGAGCCGTACTGGCAGCGGCGCTTCGCCGAGCGCGGACTGCCGGTCATCGGCGACGACATCAAGAGCCAGGTGGGTGCGACCATCACCCACCGGGTGCTGACCCGGTTGTTCATGGATCGCGGGGTGCGCATCGACCGCACCTACCAGCTGAACTTCGGCGGGAACACCGACTTCCTCAATATGCTCGAACGGGAGCGCCTCGAGTCCAAGAAGATCAGCAAGACGAATGCGGTCACCTCGATGCTCGACTACGAGCTGGCCGATGGCGACATCCACGTCGGACCGTCCGACTACGTGCCGTGGCTCAAGGACCGCAAGTGGTGCCATATCCGGATGGAGGGGACGACCTACGGCGACGTGCCGCTCAACCTGGAGCTCAAGCTCGAGGTCTGGGACTCGCCCAACTCGGCGGGAGTGATCACCGACGCCATTCGCTGCCTGAAGCTCGGGCTCGACCGCGGCCTGGCCGGGACGCTGGTTGGACCAAGCTCCTATTTCATGAAGTCGCCGCCGATCCAGATCCACGACGACGTCGCCCGCGAGCGCGTCGAGGCCTTCATCCGCGGCGATGACAACGAGACCCTGGTCGGCGACGAGAAGCTCAGTCCCAGGGAACTGAAGAAGCTGGCCTCGACGCGCCCTAAGGCCAGTGCGGGGGTCGCCTGAGCCTGCCCGGCCAGATGACCGCGGAGGAATCGACCGGCAAGCCGGCACGCAGCGCCGCGGCGGCGCGTGACGGGGAGCGGACCCGCGAGCGGCTGACGCACTGGGCCTACCTGGCCGGCGAGGGCGTCATCAGCAGCCTGCCGCGTGGCTTGGTCATGCCCCTCGCGGCGGCTGCGGGCAACGCGGCCTATGACCTCTCCGGGGCCAAGGCAGCGGTGGTCCGCGACAACCTCGCCAGGCCGATGTCGTTGCCACCCGACGACCCACGGGTCCGCAAGGCCGCGCGGCGCGCCTTCCGGTCGTATGCCAAGTACCTCGCCGACGTCATGCGCATGCCGGCCCTGACGCCGGAGGTTGTCGATCGCCTGGTGGTGATCGACAACATCGAGATCCTCGGGGAGGCGCGGGCGGACGGGAAGGGCGTCCTCGTCTGCACGATCCACGTGGGTGGGATGGACATGATCGGGCCTGGGATGCTCCGTTACGGCGAGTCGCTCCACGTTGTCGCTGACGACACGACCTACGGCAGCCTCTACGAGCACCTCAAGGCGGTGCGCGCCGAGCATGGCCTCCTGCTCATTGGCTGGCGCAACATGCGCAAGATCTTCCGGGTCCTTCGCGCCAGGGAGAACGTGGTGCTCTTCTGCGATACCGGCTTCCGCCGTGGCGATGTGCCTGTCGAATTCCTCGGCGAGCCCACGACCTTCCCGGCCGGTCCGGCCAGCCTCTCGGCGAGGACTGGAGCGCCGATCCTGCCGGTCTACTGCCAGCGCACCCCCGACGACCGGTTTCGCGCACGCGGCCTCCCGATCATCCGCTGCACCTCGGAGGACCCCGCCGAGATCTACCGCGCGACGCAGGCCCTTGCCGATGAGCTGGGCGGTGTCATTCGCCTGGATCCCAGTCAGTGGTACATGTTCCGGCCGATCTGGCCTCAGAGCGAGGCCGATCGGGCCTGGGCGGCGGCGGCGCTGACCGCTGCGAGGAACGGTCGCGACTGGGAATCCGCGGCGCCCTGATGGTGGGCGGGCTGGCGCTGCGGGTCGGGCTGTGGCTCGCCGACCTGGTTGCTCGCCTCCTCCCGGCGAGAGTCGCCTACGGCCTCGCCGATCTCATCGGCGGCGCGTGGCACCGCCTCGCCCCACAGCGGCGGGCGCTTGTCGCGGCGAACCTGCAGCGCGTCCTGACGGCCGGCGGCCGGGCGGCAGACGCGCGGAGCGTGCGTCGCGCTACGCGACGCGCCTTCACCGAGCACGCGCGCTACTACCTCGAGCTGCTGCGCGCCCCGCACTACCCGCCTGCACGGATCGACGAATTCGTGAGCGTCGACGACTGGGAGAGCTGGGAGCCAGTCCTCCGCGGCGGGGCCGTCGTCGCGGTGCCCCATCTCGGGAACTTCGAGCCATACGGCACCTTCGTGACCGAGCATGGACTGCGTGCCATGGCCCCAGTGGAGGAGATCCGACCCAGGGAGCTCTTCGAGTTCCTGCTGGCCCGCCGCGGCGCGGGCCGCGGAACCCTCATTCCCCTCTCGAAGGCGCGCCGCCCCATGATCGAGGCCCTCCGCAGGCACGAGGTGGTGGGGCTCGTCGCCGACCGCGACCTGGCTGGCGACGGCATTCCGGTCACCTTCTTCGGCCACCAGACCACGATGCCCTCGGGCCCGGCGGCACTGTCGGTGCTGACCGGGACGCGGCTGCTCGCCGGGGCCTGTTACCGCGTCGGGCCGGATCACTTCCGGGCTCGCGCCTGGCCGATCGACGCGGTGACCAGCGGCGACCGGCGTGCCGATATCGCGGCCCTCACCGCGGCGATGGCCGTCCGCTTCGAGGAGGCGATCGCGATCGCCCCTGAGCAATGGTGGGGGGCGTTCCAGCGCATCTGGCCAGACCGGCGCGCCGAGAGCGCGGCCGAGTGAGCGGCGACCCGCGCAACGGCGGCGAGCGGGGCAAGGCGGACCTCCACCTCCACACCCTCTATTCCGACGGAACGGCCTCCGTCGGGGAGCTGCTCAGCTGGATCGAGGAGCGCACCGACCTGGACCTGGTGGCGATCACCGACCACGAGCGGATCGACGGGGCGCGCCGCGCCCAGGAGCTGCATGCGGCGGGCGAGTTCAGCTTCGAGCTCGTCACCGGTGAGGAGGTGACGACGCGGCGCGGGCACCTGCTCGCCCTGTTCATCGATGAGCGGATCCCTCCCCTGCGACCACTCGACGAGACTGTCGCGCGCATCCACGCCGCCGGCGGGATCGCCGTCGCGGCTCATCCCATCGCACCGCTCACTCCGAGCATCGGCGTCGCCAGCCTCCGGTCGCTCCACCACGACCCGGATCCCGCGCGACACCTCGACGGGATCGAGCTCTTCAACCCGAGCGCCGCGGGTCGCCTGCGGCACAGCGCCCGGCGGCGCTTGAACGAGGAACTGCTGGCCCTGCCAGCGGTCGGCTTCTCCGATGCCCACGTCCTCGAGGGAGTGGGGACCGCGTGGACCTGGTTCCCTGGAACGACCGGCGCGGAATTCCGCGCGGCGCTGGCAGCGGGGGCGACCGAACCGGCGGGCGAGCACTGGAGCACCTGGCACAACGTCCATGTCTACCACCGGCAGCTCGTCGCCAAGGCCCGGCACCTCGCGCATACTCTCCGTCCATCCGGAGAGTGGCGATGACCGACTCCATCGTGTCGACACCGAGCGCCAATCCAGCCCAGGAAGACCCGGCGGCGACATCGGTGCAGGCGGACCCACGGCCTCCCTTGAAGGTCGCGCTGGTGAGCCCATATGGCTACCCGCACCCGGGCGGTGTCAACGATCACGTGCGCAACCAGTGGGAGCAGCTCCGCAGCCTGGGGCATGACGCCTGGATCATCACCAGCAAGTACGGCAAGGAACGTGAAAGCGAAGGGCACATCCTCCGGCTCGGAACCGGATGGGCCTTTCCGGCCAACGGCAGCATCGGGCGCGTGACGCTCGGCTGGCGCTTCAAGGAACAGGCACGCGAGATCCTGGCCGAGCACGCGTTCGACGTCCTCCACTTCCACGAGCCGCTGGTGCCGTTCCTCTCCCCCACGGTCCTCGACCAGTCGGAGACGGTGAACGTGGCCACGTTCCACGCCTTCGGTGGCTTCAGCCCGTCGTACTGGGTAGGCCGCCGGTGGGGTGGACAACTGGCCGAAAAGCTGCACGGGCGAATCGCCGTCTCAGGCGCTGCCCGCCACTTCATCAGCCGGTACTTCCCTGGCGATTACCGGATCATCCCGAACGGGGTCGATGTCGAGCGCTACGCGACGGCCAAGCCGATGGAGGAGCTCCGCGACGGCACGCTCAACATCCTGTTCGTGGGCCGGCTCGAGGAGCGGAAGGGCTTCATCCACCTGCTCAAGGCGTACCACCGGCTCCGCAAGCGACATGTCGACGCCCGGCTGCTGGTGATCGGCGGCGGCGTCAAGCTCCGGGAGTACAAGCGGTATGTCGGGCTGCGCCAGATCCGCGACGTCGAGTTTCTTGGCCGGGTCAGCGACGACGACAAGGCGCGCTACTTCGCCACCGCGGACATCTTCTCCGCGCCGTCGACCGGCCAGGAGAGCTTTGGGATCGTGCTGCTCGAGGCCATGGCGGCGGGCGTGCCGATCGTCGCGTCGGATATCCACGGGTACAAGAACGTGGTCCAGCGCGATGTCACGGGTCTCCTGGTCGAACCGCGCAACCATCGCCAGCTGGCCGCCGCGCTCTACGCCCTGGCGCGGGACCCGGAACTGCGTCGCGAGATGAGCCACGCGGAACGCGCCGCTGCCGTCGAGTACTCCTGGCCCAACGTGACGCGCCAGGTGGTCGACTACTACCACGAGGTCCGCGCCCGCGTCCTCGCCTCCTAGGGAACGAGCAGGCTCAGAGCTCGAGCGGCTTGCGGTAGATGCGGCCGCGCTCGACCACCGTGAAGCCCAGTGACTCGTAGATGCCCAGCGCTCCGTGGGGGTTCTCGGCGTCGACGCCCAGCCGAGCCCCCGTCATCCCCGCGTCCCGCAGGACCCGCAGGCTCTCCGCGACGACGGCGCGGCCGATCCCGTGACGCCGCCACTCGCGCAGAACGGCGACAGACACGACCCGGCCGCGCTCGACGCCGAGCGCCTGGTTCTCGGCGCGTGCGATGCGGTTGAGCGCCTCGCCCACGATCCGTCCCTCGTGCCAGACCAGCACCCAGAGGGAGATGTCCAGGCGCGGGTCGCCGATCATGCGCTCGAACGCCTCTTCGCCGTCGTCGATCCCGCCGAAGTGATCCCGGAATGCGCTCACCTCCACGTCGAACGCCTCGCGCATGTCGTCGGGGCGTGCCGCGCGGAACTCGAAGCCTGCCGGCAGTGGCACATCGGGAATGTCGTGGAGCGTCGGCCGTTCCATCTCGAACCAGTAGCGGATGGACCGGTAGCCGCTCTTCTCCAGCAGGGCGTTGCGCCCTTCCTCCTGGACATACGACCAGCTCTCCAGGCGGTTCGCGACATCGACGGGATGGGTCGCGGCCAGTTGCCGCTGGCGAGCCTCGACCCACCGCAACAGCGTGCTGCCGAGCCCGCGACACCGCCAGTCCGGATGGACGACGCCATACGCCGCGTAGTTGCGGCCCCCGTCGTTATCGGCCTCCCAGCCCCCAACCGCGAACGCCACCAGCACGCCATCAACCTCGGCAAGGAGGATGTCCCGGGCCGAGTCGCGCCGCGGGTTGTGGGCCAGCCAGTTTCCTATCTCCTCGGGCTCGTTGTGCTCGGCGACCGCGTCATGCCGGTACGAGAGGTTGCCGAGCTCCGCGAAGGCCGCGAGATCGTCGGGGAGGACCAACCCGCGAAACGTCAAGCCGGAGATTGCGGGTGGCTCGGGCACGGGCGGCGTCCCTTCGGGCATGCCCGTAGGTTGCACCCACCCAACCGCGGTCACCGGACCACTCATGACCCGAGCGCCATCGGCTTGCGGTAGGCCGATGCGCGTTTCGCCACCACGAAGCCGGCGCGCTCGTAGACGCCGAGTGCGCTGGTCGGGTTGTCGGCGTCGACACCGAGCATGGCGGAGTCCATTCCCTGCTCGCGGAGGACCACCAGCGACCGCGCGACGAGGGCCGCCGCCAGCCCGCGACGGCGCCACGGGCGGCGGACGAAGACGCTCACCAGCCAGCCGCGTCTGATACCGAACGCCGCGTTGTCCGCACGGACGATGAGGTTCAGCACCGCACCGGCGATCTCGTCCCCGTCCCACGCCACGACGTAAAGGCTCGGATCCTGGTCGGGTTCGTGGAGCCATTCCTCGAACATCGCGTCGTTTGAGTTGAAGCCACCCCAGTGGTCCTGGAACGCTTCGGCATCGGCGTCGAAGAGCTGGCGCAGCGAGTGACGGTCAGTTGAGATCGGTCGCACCTCGAGACCATCCGGCATCGGCGGGACATCCACGCTCTCCAGGCCATCACGACGCATCTCGAAGAACCAGCGAGCCTCGGTGTAACCCTGGTGCTCGAGCAGCGCCCGCTTGCCGGCCCGTTCCTCGTCCGCCCAGGTCCCGTAGATCTGTGGTCGGTCGGTCGAATGCTCGTCTGCCGACTCGCGCGCCCTCTCCTCGAGCCACAGGAGCAGGCGTCGCCCGATCCCTCGGTGCGTCCATTCCGGGTGCACGAAGCCGCCCAGCCGGTGCTCGCGGAGCCCGTCCGTGGTGTCCACCCAGTTGTGCCACCCATAGGCGACCACGTCACCGTCGTGCTCGACGATGACGACGTCACGCGCCGCATCGGCGTGCTCGTCGGGGTGGCCGAACGAGTTGAGGAGCCCCTCGGCGGTGTTGTGCTCCTCGACGCCTTCCGCGCGGTTGGCGGCGTTCGAGACGCGGGCCATCTCCTCCGCGTCCGGCGCGCCGCGCCAGGAGCGGAAGACGAGGGCAAGGTCAGCCATCGGTTCAGTCCTCATTGGGAACCTCCGTTCATCCAACACGCTTCAGCTTGCCGGTCCGCTTGGCGTACCGCTCGGCACGCCCGAAGGCCCAGATCCCGAGCGGGATGAAGATCCCGCCCATCAGGATCAGCGGCCAGACGTCGCCAACCACGGCGCCGACCCCCGCTCCTTCGATCAGGCCGTGGCGCACCCCGTCGAGGACGTACGTGGCCGGACTGAAGTGGGAAAGGACCTGCATCCACCCCGGCAGCACGCTGACCGGGTAGTACACGCCACTGATCAGGAGCAGGACCGATTGCAGGACGAAGGTCATCTGCGCACCGCGCTCGACGTACATGAGCGGCAGGATCGCGGTCATGATCCCAATCCCGATGAAGCTGAACGAGCCCAGGATCATGAACGTTGCGCCGGTCACGAAGTTGGCGTGGGACAGATCGAGCTCGAAGAAGAGCGCGAGCACGATGAGCACGACCACGGTGTGGACGAGCCCGTAGGCGATCGCGTACAGCGTCGAGCCGACCATCTGCGTATAACGCCGCACTGGGGCCATGAAGGTGTACTCCAGGGTCCCCTCCCAGCGCTCCCAGGCGACCGTCTCGGCGATGAAGCTGAAGACGACCGACAGGTAGTTCCAGAAGACGGCGCCGATGACCAGCGTCAGGAGCAGGCGCTCGTCGCCCGTGGTCTTGCCGATGAGCGACACAGCGAGCGCGCCGGCGATGGCATAGACCAGGAAGGCGACCTCCCAGCCCCAGTAACGCTTTGTCAGGTTGAAGTTCCGCTCGACGAAGGCGAAGGACGCCCGCATCTCGCGCGCCATCAGGCTCATGGCTCACGACTCCTCATTCGCCTATTCGTGCTCACCGAGGTCCTTGTCGTCGTCGCCGATGTCGTCGTCGAGGGATCGACCGGTGTACGTCATGAACACGCTCTCCATGGTCGCCGGCAATCCCATCTGGGATGCCACCAGCGCCTTCAGGCTGTCCGGCGTGTCCTCGGCCACCAGCCGGCCGTCGTTGATCAGGGCGATCCGATCGCAGAGGCGCTCGGCCTCGTCGAGGTCGTGGGTGGTCAGCACGATCGTGGCATCGTGCGTGTCCCGTAGCTCCTCGATGTATGACTGGACGTCCAGCTTCGACCGCGGGTCGAGGCCGGTCGTCGGCTCGTCCAGCAGCAGGAGAGTCGGGCTGGTCAGCAGCGCTCGCGCGATGGCGACCTTCTGCTGCATTCCCCGGCTCATCTGCTCGAGCGGACGGCCGAGCCGCTTCTCGCCGATACCCAGCCGGGCGAGAATCCGCCGCGACTCGTCCCGCGCGAACCTGGGGTCCAGGCCGTACAGGCGCGCCGCGTAGCGCAGGTTCTCATCCGGGCTGAGCTTCTTGAAGAACGCGGCGTCCACCGAGACGCGATTGATGACGCGCTTGACCGCCATCTCCTCGCGCTCGATGTCGTGGCCGAAGACCTCGACCCGACCACCGTCGAGCGTGAGGAGCGTGCTCATCAGACGGATGAGGGTGCTCTTCCCGCTCCCGTTCGCGCCCAGGATCCCGTAGATCTCGCCGCGTGCGATCCGGAAGCTGACGTCATTGACGGCCACCACCGGCTTGCGCTTGCGTCCGACGATGAACCGCTTGGTGAGGTGCTCAACCAGGAGGGCGGGCACGCCGCTGCGGTCCACCGGACGCTGGCGAGGCACGGCTCGGACGATCGGTTCGTTATTCATCTGTTCGAGCACGGTGGTCATGGCTGATTCCTCGCTTATCCCGGACACGCATCGAGCCGCGTCCCTTGCTGGTCCGCGGCTCGCCCGACGCCCGACGAGGCATCAAAAAACCGTGGACCCGATCTGGCCCACGGCTTGTGGCTGTCGTCCGGCGGCTTCGGCCGCCTTCATCGTCAGCTCGACGTGGGCGCAGATCTCCCGTCGATCTCGCCGCTGAGAGGCGGCGTTCGACGCGCGTTTTGTGCGCTGATGAGGAGATACATGTGCGCTGTTCCGCTCCCGTAATGGTGGTGCGTTGCGGTGGACCAGCGGGCATAGGACGCCGCCGGGCCGGGGCAGTCTACGGCCCGCCGTCGGGGACTGTCAAGAAATCGCCGTTGACGTGCGCACCGCGGGGATTGCCGTCCGGGAGGCCGCTGCGACAATGGGTCTCCAACGGAGGGACGGACCCATGCGCATGAACCACCGCCTCCTCTTCTGGGGGCTGGGCTTTCTCAGCGCGGGACTGGTGGCGCTCGCCATCCAGCAGAACCTCCTCGACCGGGACGTGATGGCGAGCGCCTGGCGGCTATGGCCGCTGATCCTGGTCGCCGTCGGGGTGTCGTTGATCCTGTCGCGGACGCCGTACGCGCTGGTCGGCACCGCGCTGTCGGCGATCGTCATCGGGACGATCGCCGGAACGGCGATCGCGGTGGGTCCCCTTATCGGGATCTCCTGCTCGAGTGGCTCTGAGCCGACCGAGCTGACGACGAGCGAGGGAAGCTTTGCGTCGTCCGCGTCACTCGACTGGCAGATGAACTGCGGAGACCTGACCGTGAGCGTCAATTCCTCGTCGGTCTGGACCGCAGCGGTCGCTCGCACGAACGGACCGACTCCCAACGTCGAGGGGAGCGCCGAACGCCTGAAGGTCACGTCCGGGGACTCGGGCGACTTCTTGGCGGGCGGGAAAGAGCGCTGGGAGATCGGCCTTCCCGTGGCCACCACCTACGCGGCTGACATCCAGACCAACGCCGTGAAGGCGACGATGAACCTGAGCGGCAGCCATTTCTCGAGCTTCTCGATCCAGCCGAACGCCGCGAACGTCCGCATCGATTTGACCGATGCGGGGGTGAGCGACCTCGACCTGCAGCTCAACGCCGGATCCTCGGTGATCACCGCCTCGAACGGAACAAGCCTGAGCGGCCAGATCGAGGAGAATGCGGGCTCGGTCCACCTCTGCACTCCGACCGATGCGGCGCTGCGGATCACCGTCAGCGGGATCGCGTTCGGGACGAACCTTGGCGACTCGAACCTCTCCCACGACGGCGACACCTGGGAGAGCTCAACCTATACAAGCGCCGAGCACAAGATCACGCTGACGGTGCATGGCAATGCCGCGAGCTTCGACCTGAATCCAACGGGAGGCTGCTAAGTGAACCGCCGGCTCTACAGATCAGTCCACGAGCGCGTCCTCGGCGGTGTCGCCGGCGGAGTCGCGGAGTACTTCGACCTCGATCCGTCGCTCGTTCGGGTCGCCTGGGCGATTCTCATCCTGGCCAGCGCAGGGAGCCTCCTGGTCCTGTACATCGTGATGTGGATCGTGGTCCCCGAGGCTCCGGAGACCTACGCGGCCAACCAGACGTCGGCGGCGCCGCCGATCCCGCCCGCGCCCACTGCGCCGTCAGGCGATCACGCGTCGACGGTCCCGCCCGCAGGATCCGCGACGTCGGGCGCCCCGCCAGCAGGCGCCTCCGCAGGGGGCCCCACACCCTCCGGTCCCGGTACATCGTCCGCCTACGGATGGACGGACCATCGCTACCAGACGCATCGCCACCGGCGATCAGGGGGAGGGGGCGTCGTCATCGGGGCGGCGCTGGTCCTGGCCGGGACCTGGATCCTGGTCAAGGACACGTTCACCTGGATTCGGCTGCCGGACCTCTGGCCGATCCTCATCATCGCCGTGGGGCTGCTCCTCCTGTATGGCGCCGTCCGGCCCCGAAACGACTGACGCCTCCTCGCGCGATCTGGAGAGCAGCGCGCGCCCGTAGAGCGCGAACGCCGCCGCCCCCAGCGCCAGCGCCGTGCCGAAGGCGAGCTTCAACGCATTGGCGCTGATGAGCTCGGCGCGCTGTCCCTGGGGTGGCCCGGGGAACTGGAAGCTGTAATTCCAGGGAGGCAGCGCCCGGGCCGCGTTAATGAACCAGTCAGGCATCGGCCAGGCCGCCCCCAGCGGCCAGATGAGCACCCCGGCCATCGCCGCAGTGACCAGGAACGCCACTGAAAGCGCCTGGTACAGCCGCGAGCGGAGCCCCTCGTCGACGAGGTAGGCGATCGCGATCATCGCGAACAGGACCGCGGTGAAGTAGTGGTACTGGAAGGTCGCCCGCTCGATCCGGGTCCAGGGCAGGAACTGGAAGGCGAAGGCCGCAACGAGCAGCACGAGCGCCGGCGAGCGGCGTCGCCAGGCCAGTAGCGTGCAGCCCAGGATTGCAGGCACACCGGCCCAGAAGAGGATCGGATTGCCGCCGTTGTAAATCGCGGCCACCAGCTTCCCGTCCCACTCCCCGGGCGAGCCGTAGAACCAGACCGGCTTGAGGTCGAGCGGCCAGCTCCACCACGGCGAGGAGGCCGGGTGCCCCGCCTGCAGCCCGAAGTGGTAGCTGAACATTTGGACCTGGAGCTCGTCGAGGGACCAGCCGTACCCGGGGCCGCCGGGGATCGAGATCGAGTGACCCAGCTGGAGGTACGGGATGTAGGCGAGGAAGTAGATGAGCAGCGGGATGATCAGCAGGCAGGCCCCGACCCACGGCCAGGCGAAGCCGGCGAGCTCGCCCGGCCGCATCCAGCGCCGATCGCTCGTCGGGTTAAGCAGGGAGACTCCGGCACGCCCCACGATCAGCACGCCACCCACCGCGAGCATGACCCAGGCCGGCCATGCCGCCTGCGCGCCGCGGGCGAGGAAGTCGAAGAGGACCTCGACCACGCCGGTCGGGTTCCGGCCGGCAACCTGGCCGTAGCCGATGGCGAAGGCGACCCCGATCCCGCCCAGCACCACGCCGGTGGCTGGCAGCGCCATCAGGTCCCCGGCCTCGAGCCGAACGGGTCGCACGTAGACGAGCAGCAACGCGAGCACCAGGCCAGCGATGCACACCGCCAGGAACGGCCACGGAGCGTCAATCCCGGCCACGATGGTCAGGAAGCCGATGATCGCGACGAGCAGGAACCGGCCGAGCGCCGAGCGCGCCAGGACGAGCACCCACAGGCCGGCGAGCGAGTACCAACCCACCCACTTGGTGGCCGCGGCGAGGCCGATGAGGATGCCCACCAGCGGGAGCGCCCACCAGGCGCTGCGCGCCCATCGGCCTGACCAGATCTGCCAGAAGACCAGGTACGCGGCGACGATGAAGACCGCGACGTAGATGTCGTTCATCGCGATGCGGCTCATCACGTAGCTCATGCCGTCGAACGTGACGAAGGCGGCAGCCAGGATGGCGATGCCTCGCCGGCGGAAGAGCGTGGCGGCGAGCAGGTAGACGAGGACGACTAGCAGCGCCCCAAAGACGATCCCCATCAGCCGCCAGGCGAACGCATTGCTCCCCGCGTCGACGTTGACGAGCGACGCTCCCGACGGGCCGGCCGTCGCCACCAGCAGCCGCCCATCGTCATCGGCCTGGGCGTGGTTGGAGATGTTGAACGCCAGGGCGGTCGCTGGTCCGGGAAGGTCCGTCGAATCGAAGGTGGCGAAGCCGGAGCGCGAGTCGCCCAGCGCGTCGATCGCCCACAGGCGCGCCGCTCCCGACGGGTCGGTGCCGGCCGCATAGACGATGTTGGCGATCGATTGCCAGGCGAGGGCCGAGGCACGTCCGGGGAGCGGCACGGTCGCGATCGGCGAGAGGCTCGACGCGCTGAGGACCGTGATGCCGCCGTTGACCGCCGGGTGCTCGTCGGACTTGGGAAGGTCGCCCACCGCCAGCCAGACCTGCTGGTCGGTGCCGGTTCCCACCACCTCGAGCGGGCCGAGTGGCTGCTCATCGAGCGTGGCGACCTGGTTGTCGCGTGGTGTCAGGGTCGCCGGATCGAGGCCCGTGACCGACCGCTTGGCCGTGTCGACGACGACCACCGATGCCACGTCACTGCCGGCTCCGGCCGCGTAGGCCAGGGCGGGGGTGACGATCGGCTTGGTCGCCAGGATCGCGCCGGTCTCGCGCTCCGCGGTCGCGATCCCGTCGGAGCCACGGAAGACCAGGATGTTGGCGCTTGGGTCGGCGACGATCTGGTCGACCGACGCGAGCCCGGTATCGATCGTCCCGGTCTGGGCCGGGGGAGCGCGCGGGCCTGCGCCGGTGAGGAACGGGCCAAGCC
>JALYLB010000179.1 GCA_030774475.1 Chloroflexota bacterium
GCTCATCGACGATCTCCGGCGAGCGTTGCCGGGGGTGACGCGTGGCGAAGGTGTCCTCGAGTCACGGCTCCGCGGCTACGAACCTGTCACTGGAGTACGGCCAACGCGGCCCCGCACTAGACCGAACCCACGTAACCGTGAGGAATACCTCATGCTCCTGGCCGGACGATGAACGCCGTGACTCGGGAGGACGCACCTTTCGGCGTCGGATCTAGGGGAGGGTCACGCTGCTCGATGCCGGCAGCCAGTATCCCGTCCAGATTCCTGCGGTCACGTAGAACCAGCTGCCGGTTCGGTTGGCGATCAGGGCGTATCGGCTCGTCGGAGCACTCGAGCTCCGGGCCAGCGTGTAGCTCCGGCGGGCCAGGATCGCGCCCGTCGAGCTGAACCGATAGCCGATGTGGACACCGGCTGCGATGTGCAGGAGCCTCGCGGGGCTGTAGGCCTGCGAGGTGGTGGCCCCGTACCAGTCTCCCTTGGCTAGCGGCGCCTGGTCACCAGCCGGTCCACCACCTCAAGGTACCGCGCCGCCTGCACCGGCCAGGCGTAGGGCCTCGCCTGCTCGCGTGCCTCCTGCGCGAGCGCGGCGGCCCGATCAGGGTCGTCCGCGAGCTCGGTGATGGCCGATGCCAGCGCAATCGGGTCGCCGCCGGGTACGTAGCGGATGGCGTCAGGGCTGAAGTGGGCCCGAAACGTCGCGAGATCGCTGGCGATGACCGGAACCCCCATCGCGACGGCCTCGAGGAGTTTCGTGGAGAGCGACAGCTGCAGATATGGCTCGGGGAGGGAAGGGACGACGGCCACGTCTGAGCCGGCCAGCAGTCGCGGCAGCTCGTCCATCGCGACGCGCCCGTGCAGCTCCACCCGATCGCCGACGTCGAGCGCGGCGATCGTCTGCTCGATCTGCGGCCGGTATGGCCCGTCGCCATAGACGTCAAGGCGCAGCCTGACCGACTCTCCGACAGCAGCCACGGCCCGCAGCGCGACCTCCAGCCCGTAGATGCGCTGCAGACTGGAGTGGTGGATGAGGCGCAATTCGCCGTCCATGAAGGTGCGGCGCGCCTGGCCGGACGGGTCGAAGATGCGGTCATCGGGGCTGTTCATCACCACGCTGATCTTGTCGGGTGCCACCCCGCGCGCCAGCGCCAGTTCGCGGAGCGGCTCGTGGACGGTGATGACCGCGTCGGCCATCGCAGCCGACGCTCGGGCCACCCCCCGGATCACGGGGCGCATCGGGCGGAGTGGCGGCGATGCGAACCGATCGTCGAAGAAGGCGGGCATGTCCTCGTGCAGGTCCAGGAGAAGCGGTACCCCGGCGAGCTTGAGCGCGGCCGCGGCGACAACCAGGAAGTCCGGCAGGGTCGCGACCTGGACGAGCGCGTAGCTCCGGCGCCGATGCTCGCGCGTCAGGCGGATGGCGGCCAGCCCGGCGAAGGCGAGGTACTCGGCCATGTGCCCCGCGAACCCGACGAACCGGCGGCGGACCGGCAGCCGCAGGATCCGCAGCGCTCCGATTCGCTCCTCGGCCGGCTGATCCGGATCGCGCAGGGCGAAGACGTCGACTTCGTAACCCGCCGCCAGCAGCGCATCTGCCTCGCGGCGGATGCGCGGGTCGGCGGGAAACGAGGCATGGACGACGATCGCGATCCGGCGGCCGGGCTGCGGCGCCTTGCTCACGGTCGCGCGATCTGGTGCTTGACCTCGTCCCAGAGGAGGTCCTTGCCGGCGAGGTCGAGCTCGTCGAGGTCGACCCCGCGTTCGGCGGCGAGCTGCTCCACGCGCGCGTAGCGCTCGATCCAGCGTCGGTTCGCCGCGCGCAGGGCCTCTTCGGGGTCGAGCTTCATCCAGCGGGCGAGATTGACGATGGCGAAGAGGAGGTCCCCCAGCTCGTGGAGGCGCGCATCGCGACCCTCGTCTCCTTCCTGGTCGCCGGCCGCGTGCAGCTCATCGAGCTCCTCGTGCACCTTCTCCCAGACGCCCTCGATCGCGTTCCAGTCCCAGCCCATGGAGCTTGCCCGCTCCTGGATCTCCCGGCTTGCCGGAAGCGCCGGCAGGGCTCGGGCGATCCCAGCGAAGGGAGAGGGCGGCCGCCCCGCGGCCGCCC
>JALYLB010000180.1 GCA_030774475.1 Chloroflexota bacterium
ACGCCATCAGCGCGTACTGGCGGCCGATGCTGCGTTCCCTGGTGTACGGCGGCATCGCCACCTTCATCTGCCTGGTCCTCGGCTACGTGCTCGCCTACGCCATCGCCTTCAAGTCCGGGCGTTGGAAGAACCTGATGCTGGTGCTGGTGATCGCGCCGTTCTTCACCAGCTTCCTGGTGCGCACGCTGGCCTGGAAGCTGCTCCTCGGCGACCACGGCGTGATCGTCGACGTCCTGCAGACCGTGCACGTCCTGGGCCCGGAAGGTCGGCTGCTCGCCACGCCCTTCGCCGTCGTCACCGGGCTCACCTACAACTTCCTGCCGTTCATGGTCCTGCCGCTCTACGTCGCCCTCGAGAAGGTCGACCATCGGCTCGTGGAGGCGGCGACCGACCTGTACGCCAGCCGCCTGCAGGCCTTCCTGCGCGTCACGCTCCCGCTCTCGATGCCCGGGGTCTTTGCCGGCTCGCTGCTCACCTTCATCCCTTCGGTCGGGGACTTCGTCAACGCCCAGATCCTGGGCGGGCCGGGGACGCGGATGATCGGCAACGTCATCCAGGACCGATTCCTCAACGCCAACCAGTTTCCCGAGGCTGCAGCCCTTGGCTTCGTGCTGATGGCCACCATCCTGCTCATGGTGGTCATCTACGCCCGGCTTGTCGGCGCCGACGAGCTCACGAGCGGATGAGCCGATGACCGCGCCCGCGCTCCAGCTCGACTCCGCCGCACAGGCGACGCCGCGCGAATATCGACCATCGCTGCGTGGACGCGTGGGCGAGGCGGTGCTACCGGTCTACACCGCCCTGGCGGTGCTCTACCTGTTCCTGCCGATCGCGGTGATGATCGTCTTCGGCTTCAACAATCCCCGGGGTCGCCAGAACATCACCTGGCAGGGCTTCACCTTCCAGAACTACATCGACATCTGGCATCGGCCGGACATCACCGACCCGATGATCCGCAGCCTGATCGTCGCGGTGGTCTCGACGATCGTCGCGACCACGCTTGGCACCCTCATCGGGATGGCACTGACCCGCTACCAGTTCCGTGGCCGCAACACCACGAACATCCTGATCTTCCTGCCAATGGCCTCGCCCGAGATCATCCTGGGCGCCTCGCTTCTCTCCCTGTGGGTCAGCCTGGGGGTCTCGCGCAGCCTCATTACCATCATCGTGGCCCACGTGATGTTCAACATCAGCTACGTGGTGGTGACCATCCGCGCCAGGCTGCAGGGCTTCGACCGCCACCTGGAGGAGGCTGCCATGGACCTGGGAGCCGATGAATGGGCAACCTTCCGCAAGGTCACCTTCCCGCTCATCTTCCCCGGCATCCTCGCGGCGGCGCTCCTGGCGTTCGCCCTGTCCATCGACGACTACGTGATCACCGCCTTCGTCGCCGGCAATACGGTGACCTTCCCACTCTGGGTCTTTGGCGTCAGCCGGCTCGGCGTGCCGCCGGAGGTGAACGTGCTGGGTACGATCATCTTCCTGATCGCCCTGGTCTTCATCGCGCTCCAGGTCTGGATGCAGCGCCACAGCCTCCGTCCCCGCCCCGCGAGCGAGCCATGAGCCTCGCGCACGTCCGGCCGCAGGCCCCACAGCGTCGTGCACCGCACCGGATCAGCGAGGCGGCGAGGCTCGTCGGCGTATCGCCCTCGGCCCTGCGCCTGTGGGAGCGCCAGGGCCTGGTCAGCCCGGCACGCTCGGCGGGACGCTACCGGCTCTACACCGATGCCGACCTCGAGCGCCTGGCGCAGGTTCGCCGCATGCGCCAGGTCGAGCGGGTGAACGCCCCGGGGATCCTCAGGATGCTCACTGCCGGGGGCGCGACCCATCGTGAGACCGGCGTCGACGGGGGCCTCCTGCGCCAGCTGCGCCGGGTGCGCGGGTTCTCGCTGCGCGAGGCGGCCGATCGAGCGGGGCTATCACAGAGCCTCGTCAGCGCGATCGAGCGCGGCGCATCGAGCGCGACCGTGGCGAGCCTGCAGCGCCTCACCACGGCCTACGGGACGACGGTCGCGGAGCTCATCGGCGAGCCTGCCCGCCACGGGCGCGTGACCAGAGCTCGACGGCGGCCGCGCCTGGACCTGGGCGACGAGAGGATTCGCATCGAACAGCTGGCTGCCGACGCCTCGCTGCTCGAGCCCCAGCTCTTCCACCTATCGCCCGGCGCATCGAGCGATGGCGCCTATTCCCACGTCGGCGAGGAATTCCTCTTCGTGCTCGCCGGCTCGCTCACCGTCTGGGTCGGCGACGAAGAGCACTACCGGCTCGCCGAGGGCGACGCGCTGCTCTTTCCCTCAGACCTGCCGCATCGCTGGCGAAACGACGCCAGCCGGGAGACACGCCTGCTATGGATCAACACGCCACCGACCTTCTGACCGCGACCGCCGAAACGGAGGCTGAGGCCGAGCTCGACGCCGACGCCCGCACCTGGCTCGACCTGCGCGAGACGGTGCCATCGGTCTGGAGCCGCTACACCGACCTCGTTGTGGAGCGTGGCTTCGGATCCTGGGTCGAGACGGTCAACGGCGAGCGATACCTGGACTACACCTCCGGGATCGGGGTCACGAACACCGGCCATGCCCATCCGCGGGTGGTCGCGGCGATCGCCGAGCAGGCGGCGCGCATCATCCACGCCCAGCAGAACATCCTGTACCACAAGCCGGGGCTGCTGCTCCACGCGGAGCTCCCCAGGCGCTTCCCAAACCTGCCCGCTGGACAGACCGCCCGCCTCTTCCTCTCGAACTCCGGGGCGGAGGCGGTGGAGGCCGCGATCAAGCTCGCCAAGGTCGCCACCCGACGACCGGTGGTCATCGCCTTCCGCGGCGGCTTCCACGGCCGGACCCACGGGACGATGGCGCTCACCAGCTCGGGGGTGAAGTACCGCGGTCACTACGAGCCGCTGCTCGGCGGCGTCCTCCACGTGCCGTATCCGTACCCGCTGCGCAACCCGACCGGGCGCTCGGACGAGGCGACCATCGCCTTCACGCTGGAGGCGATCGACGAGCTGTTTGCGACCATGGTCTACCCCGATGACGTGGCGGCCTTCCTGGTCGAGCCAATCCTGGGCGAGGGCGGCTACGTCGTCCCGCCAGACGGCTTCCTGCCTGCTCTCCGCGCGGTCGCCGACCGCCACGGGATCCTGCTGGTTGTGGACGAGGTGCAGTCGGGGTACGGTCGCACCGGGCGCTTGTTCGCCACCGAATGGACCGATGCAACACCCGACATCGTGGTGATGGCCAAGGGGATCGCCTCGGGGATGCCGCTGTCGGGGATCCTGGCCCGCGGTGACCTGCTCGATGCGTTCGGACCGGGCGGGCACGGCGGCACGTACGGGGGCAACGCGGTGGCGTGCGCCGCCGCGGTCGCCACCCTCGAGGTGATCGACGACGAGCGGCTCGTCGCCGCGGCCGAGCGCCAGGGTGCGCGGCTGCTCGACGAGCTGCGGGCGGCCGCTGGCGAACATCGCCACGTCGCCGAGGTCCGCGGCCGCGGGCTGATGATCGGCATCGAGTTCGCAGACCCCGGGACGCTTGCGCCACGGCCCGACCTCGCCAGGGGCCTGCTCCACGCGGCGTTCGACCGCAAGCTGCTGCTCCTCAGCTGCGGCACGCGGGGCCAGGTGGTGCGGGTCATCGCGCCGCTGGTGACCACCGATGAGGAGGTCGACCGCGCGATCGCGATCATCCGCGAGAGCCTCGCCGAGATCGAGGCCTAGCCCGACTACCGTTGGCTCGGGGTAACTCGAGCGTTTCGCGGAGCGGAATATCCATCCGCCGGCCCGGGCTGCGGACGTGCGAAAACGCCCCGGATGGCCGTCCAGCAGTCATTCCATCCGCCATGTGGAACATTGGTCGGCGGAGCGATTCCGACCGTGCCCCACAACCGACAGATATTCCGTGAGAGGGAATGCGGTGACGCTCCGGTAATCCGCTACATTCCGGCGAAAGCAGCCAGGACTGATGCGGGCACGGGCACCAGTGGGGGCCGCGGTGTGATCGCCGCCCCCCGATCACCGGATCCCTGGTCGAGGCGGCTGGCGATGACGGGCACGCAGCGCCGGCCCTGGCACTCTCCGAAGGCCGCCCCGGTCCGACGCTTGATCTCCTCGACCGTCGTCCAGCCCTCATCGACCGAGCGGTAGATCGCCCCGGCCGTCGTCTCGCGGCAGATGCAGGCCAGTGCTCGTGGCACCGGTTCGAGCGGGCGTTGGTCTCCCGCTATGTCGACATCGACGTCCGGACCGGCGAGCACCGCGAGCGCCAAGAGTGCCGGGTCCGGGCGCTCGAGTCGCAGCTTCGGCGAGGTGACCAGCCAGGGCGTGGCGCGGTCCCCCTCGATGCGCGCCGCCCAGGCGCGCCAGCGGTCGTCTGCGCGGTCGAGCCAGAAGCAGGTGGCGCCATCGGTGACGGGGAGGTCGTCGTCCACGATCAGCAGCTCGGGCACGTCCAGGCGCTGGAGCGATGCGACGATGAGCGGGGTGCGGCTGGCGACGTCGCCCGCGCGCTCCGGCGGGAGCAGTCGATCCCAGGCCATGGCCGGATTCAGCGCCGTGTCTGTCATGCCTCTGCGCCCGGCTCCGCAGGGGCCAGACGTCGGTACCCGGAGCCATACCAGAGGAGCGGCTCGGCCGCCTCCTCGAACCCGGCCGAGACGATCTCCCCCACGAAGATCGTGTGGTCGCCTCCCGGGTGGCGGGCCACCAGCCGGCAGTCGAAGTAGGCGATCGCGCCGTCCAAGACGGGCGATCCGGTCTCCGCCTCGTGCCATGGGGCGTCGCAAAAGCGGTGGACCTTGGCGGCGGTGATCGGCTGGGCAAAGCAGTCGGCGAGTGGCTGCTGTTCGGCAGAGAGGACGCTCACCGCGAACGAGTGGCTCTCGACGATCGCGCGGTGCGTCTCGCTGCGCTGGCTCAGGCTTGCGATCATCAGCGGCGGGTCGATGCTGACCGAGGCGATGGCATTGGCCGTCATCCCCGCCAGGAGCGGACCCGTGCGCGCCGCCACGACCGTCACCCCGGTCGCAAAGCGGCCCATCATCGACCGCAGCCAGCCGCGCTGCTCGTCGGTGATGGGCACCGTCACGGCCCCCACGCCGCGCTCGATCCGGGTGCTCACCGCGGCCGCCTAGCGGTACCGCTCGAGCTTCTCGAGGATTGCGTTGGCCGTGCCCCAGTCGGACGCGGCCGCCGTCTCGCCGGCTCGGAGGTGCACGAGCGGCACGGCGTTCCAGCAGGGGCCGTCCTCGTGCGGCAGGTGGATGGCGAGGTCACCGCGGTCGAGGTAGGCGACGATCGTCGCTCCGCGGGTCCCGGCGCGCGCCACGGCGCCCTCGAGGGTCCGGGTGAACTCGTCGTTTCCGCCGTATTCGAGCCTGATCCGCGAGGCGATGAGCCCCGATCGCGGCGGCGTGATCGAGCTACGGTCGGAGGCCACCGCCTAGCGCACCCAGCCGAGGACGTCGAACAGCCAGCTGAAGAAGGTCACGCTCCCAATCACCAGGAAGAGCAGGACCAGCACCACTAGCAGGAAGCCGATGGCACTCGCCCAGGCTGGGACCTGGGAGCCGGCGGAGCGCCCGACCGACCCCTCCGCCAGCCAGACCGCGAGCGCGTCGCCGTCGACGCGAACCTCGACGTCCTCGTCGAGCGGGACGACCACCAGCCGCTCGCGGCTCCCCGGGATCAGCTCCCCGGTGAACAGGGCGCGCGGCTCCCGATCCTGGCGGACGAGCAGTGCGTGGCTGCCGACAGCATTGGTGAGTGGCACGGCCTCAAGCCGTCCGGAGTGGCCGATGGGGAGCGAAGGGAGCTCGGCATCCACGTTCGGCAGGATAGCAGCCGCGCTGTGGCTTCCCGCGCGCGGCCGTCCGCGCCATTGAATCGTGTCAACCAACCCTGCCCACTGGCGT
Source organism: Chloroflexota bacterium (assembly GCA_030774475.1). Lineage (GTDB taxonomy): Bacteria > Chloroflexota > Limnocylindria > QHBO01 > QHBO01 > CF-82. The sequence continues at coordinate 5,908 of JALYLB010000180.1, forward strand.
CGCAAGCCGGACTCTTTTTATGGCAATCGGCGGTCACGCAATCAGCGTTTCGGGGCTTCCAGACGTCGTGTGGCAAGCAGGACTGGCCATTCGACCGTCGGGACGCAGAACTTAGGCCGGCCATGGCGGTCGAATTCCCGTAACGCAAGCATGGCTTGCGGACGTTGACGCACACCCTGGAGGAGAACGGCGAAGACTGCAGTTGCGCCTTCGGAACGGCGGGTTCAGGAGCTGTAGGTCAGGTATCCAGGAGGCGCAGCGTGGGTTCGAGGGCCGCGATGCTCTCGACGGTGATCGGGTCGAGGATGAGCTGCACGTGGCCGACGCCTTCGTCCGCGAAGGCGCGCAGTGCGGCCTCGAGGGTGTTCGGGCTGCCGTTGATCGGATCGGGATCGGTCTCCGAGACGTCGCCCATCACGCGTCCAAGCGCTCCGGGGAAGGCGACCAGCAGGGCGACCGTGCGTTGGACATCGGCCGGGTCCCGCCCTGCGGCGCGACAGGCTGCATCGACCGCGCTGCGCTGAGCGCGGTAGCCCTGTGGCGTGTTGCCGAACGATCGGTACCAGGCGTTCCAGGCCGACACGTAGGGCAGGGTGATCGCGAGCATCCGCTCCCCGGTCGAGCCGATGAGGAGCGGTGGTCCGCCAGGGCGCGACGGCCGCGGCAGGAGTTCGCAGTCGGGCGCGGAGTGCCACTGGCCGCGGTAGTCGACGCGTCCGTCCTGCAGGAGGCCGCGGATGATGGCGAACGCGTCCTCGAAGCGACTGACCCGGTGGTCGTACGGGATCCCGAACGCATCGAACTCGGTCCGATTCCAGCCGGCCCCGACGCCAAGGATGAGGCGACCGCCCGAGATCACGTCCACGGTGGCGGCCATCTTGGCCAGGACCGCCGGGTTGTGGAACCCGACGCAGGCTACCAGCGGACCGATCTCGACGCGGTGCGTCACCGCCGCGAGCGCCGCAAGGAGTGACCACGCCTCCCACGGCCCACGCGCCGGGCGCTGCGCAAATCGGTAGAGCAGGTGGTCGCCAACCCAGATCGAGTCGAGCCCGATCGACTCCGCGGTCTCGGCCATCCTACGCAGCTCCGGCCAGCCGACCTCGCGCTCGATCTCGGGGAGCTGGATGCCGACCTTCAGGGGGCGCGCCATCGTTGCCATTATCGGCGGCTGGAGCTCACAGGTCGCGCCGATCGAAGCTAACCACCGCCAGGGCCAGGATCCCCGCCACCCAGATGACGCACCACCCCAGGTAGAGGAGTGATGGCGGCTCCGCCGCGTAGAACGGAAATGCGGCAAGCTGGGGTCCAGCGACCGCTCCGCCGACGAGCACGGAGAACGGCTCGAGGCTGAAGATCGTGCCGCGCCAGAGTCCGTCGGTCGGGAGGAGGTAGCGCGAGACCGTGCCGAGCAGCGAGGTGATCGGGTCGTCGAAGGCGAGCCCGATCCCGCCGACCACGCCCGCCAGCCAGGCCAGCCCAAACAGGAGCATGGCGATGATGCCGGCGGTGACCGGCGGGAGCCTGGTGCTGAGGGCGATCGTGAGGGTCAGGGTTACGAGGCCGACCCCGGCCAGGTAGAACGCCGCCTCGATCGGGTGGGGCGGGGCAAAGCCGGTGGCGATCGAGACCGCCACGAACTCACACGCCGTCGCGACCAATGCGTACGTCGTGACCACCGCGGCCAGCGCGACCCACTTGCCGATGAGGATCGATCGGCGGCGGATCGGCCGGGCCATGACCGCCAGTGCTTCGCCGCTCTCGAGCTCGCCCGCGACCGAGGGGGCCGCCGCGAAGACGGCGGCGAGGCCCAGGACGAAGCTGAACATGAACATCACAAGGATCAGCAGCTGCGAGGCGAGGATCTGCAGCTCGTCGCTGGTGAGCGGTTGGCGGCTGCCCGCGGCGAGGTGTGGCAGCTGCGCATACCCCCAGGCGGTGAGCAGCACCGCGACCAGTGAGAGGCCTCCGAGCGCCGGCAGCAGCCGCCGTCGAAGCCCCTCGCGGAGCGTGACGGAGGCAACGACCCACCACGCGCCGGGCATCACTCGGGGCTCCCTAGCAGCTGCCGGAATCGGTCCTCGAGGCTCGGCTGGAGGAGCTCAACGCCGTAGACTCGGGCGCCATCGGCCACGGCCGCCGCGACCAGTGCCGGGATGTCCTCCTCGCCGGCGCTGCGGATGACGAGCCACGCGCCGTCCACGCTCACCGGCCCATGGCTGGCGAGCGCCTCCCGCCCGTCGGCCGAGAGGCCGCTCAGCTTCAGCCGGACGCCGCCCGGCCGAAGCAGGTCCGCCAGCGCACCCACCGCCAGCAACCGTCCTCGGTCGATGATCGCGACCCGGTCGCAGACCTGCTCCACCTCGGTCAGCTGGTGCGAGTTGAGGAGCACCGCGGTGCCCTGCTCCCGGAGGCCGCGGATGGTGCCTCGCAGCTCGTGGCGGCCCAGCGGGTCGAGCGCCGTCGACGGCTCGTCGAGGACGACGAGGGCGGGACGGCCGAGCAGGGCCACCGACAGCCCGAGCCGCTGCTGCATCCCCTTGGAATACGAGCCGACGCGGCTGTCCGCGCGCTCCTCCAGGTCGGCGCTCGCTAGGGCTCGGGATATCTCCTCCGGCCAGGACTCCTGAACAATGCCAGCCAGGCGGGCGTGGAGGACCAGGACCTCGCGTCCCGTCAGCCAGCTCTGGTAGCGGAACAGCTCGGGGAGATAGCCGACGGCGGCGCGAGACGCCGCGTCGCCGAGCGGCCGACCGAGCAGGGAGCCGCTGCCATCGGACCGATGCGTCAGGCCCAGCAGCACCTTGACCGCGGTGGTCTTTCCCGCGCCGTTGGCACCGAGCAGGCCGAAGACCTCGCCGTGCCGGATCGAGAGGTCGAGCCGGTCGAGCGCGGTCGTGCGGCCGTAGCGCTTGGTGACGGCCTGGAACTCGACTGCCGGCGGTTCACCCATCGGCGCCGATTCTGCTACGCGACGCGCTTCGTCTTCTTCGATACGTAGTCGACGAGCACGTATTCGCCCAGGTTCTCCGGCTCGACGTAGAACGCACGCCCGCGGTTGATACGGCTCATGAGGTCGACGAACTCGGAGAGGTAGCGCGATCGTTCGAGCATGAAGGTGTTGATGACGATCCCCTCACGCGTGCATCGGCCAACCTCGCGCAGCGTCGACTGCATGGTGCGGATGGTGGGTGGGTAGGCGAACTCGACCTGGCCGTTGGCGATGTGCGCCGTCGGCTCGCCATCGGTGATGACCACGATCTCCTTGTTGCCGCTCCGCCGGCCGAGCAGGCCGCGGGCGATGATCAGCGCGTGCTGGAGGTTGGTCCCGTACTCGAACTCGTACGGTGAGAGGGTTGCGATCGCCTCCGGCGCGATCTGCCGCGCGTAGTACGCGAAGCCAACGACGTACAGCCGGTCACGCGGGTACTTGGTGCTGATCAGGGTGTGGAGCGCCATCGCCACCCGCTTGGCGGCGGTCGAGCAACCTCGCAGCAGCATCGATCGGCTCATGTCGAGCAGCAGGACGGTGCTGCTGACCGTGGTCTCCTCCGACCGGTGGACCTCGAAGTCGCCCGGGCCGATGGCGACCGGCACGCCCGGCCCCGAGCGGGCCATCGCGTTGAACAGGGTGCGGTTGATGTCGACCGCGAACGGGTCGCCGAACTCGTAGGGCTTGGTTTCCTCGGTGCGCTCGCCGCCGGATCCGGCACGCGGTAGCTCGTGACCGCCGAGAGACTCCCGGCGCAACCGGTTGAAGATGTCGGCAAGCGCCTGGAGGCCCAGCCGCCGCGCGGCACGAGCCGTCAGCTCCAAGCGCCCCCCGTCGCGCTCAAGGTAGCCAGCCTCCTCCAGCGCGCGGGTCAGCTCCTTGAGCTGGGCGAGGTCCTCGGTCGCTTCCTCCCCGGCCAGGTCGCGAAGCAGGTCCGCATCGATCTGGTTCAGCGCTTCAGGGTCCCGTGCCCCCATCAGCTGCTCCTCGACGGCGTCGTAGCTCTGTTGGCGGTCGATCGCCGCCAACGCCTCGGGGAGACCCATCGGATCATCGCCGTCGAATGGATAGGGGTCGCCGAACGGCATGTCGGGGCGGAGCGACTGGAGATTGGACGCCAGCCGCGCCATGTCCCACTTCAGCCGGTCGTCACGGAGGAGCTCGTCCATCATCGATTGCAGCTCGCCGCGCATCTCTGGTGACATCGAGGCCAGCAGGGACGCCATCCGCGACGCCTGGCGGTGGAGGTGATCGATCAGCTGCTCCACGTTCTCGATGCCCGGGGGGAAATACCCACCGTGCTGCGCCATGAACCGACCGAAGTCCTCTGGCGTATCGGCCCCTGCGGCGTGCTTTTCCAGCAGCTCGTTCAGGTCGCGGACCATATCGCGGATGCCGCCCAGGTCCTCCGGAGTGACCTTCTCGACCCCCTCCTTCATCCCCTGGAAGTAGTTCTGCAGCATCTGCTGGCGGAGCTCGTCGGTGAGCGCGTTGAACGCGTCCCGTGCCGCCGGGTCCATGAACTCGTAGTCGCGGAGCGCCTTGAGGCGACCAGGGACGTTACGCGGCAGTACGTCGAGCCGATCTCGCCGTTGCTGTGCGGTGCGTTGGAGGACCTGCTCCGCCATGCGTGCCTGGTCCTGCGCCTCACCGGGCGGCGCGTCGAGGGATGCCTGCTCGGCGGCATGCAGACGTTGCTCCATCCCGCGCCGCTCCTGGGCCACGATCTCGTCGAGGCGCTCCTCGATGCCGCCCAGGACGTCGTCCAGGTGCGAGCGCTCCAGCTCATCCTGGCGCCGCTGGCGGAGCCGCTCGAGGATGCGGCGCAGGCCCGGGATGTCGCCGCCACGTGCGCCCTGCATCCCGCGCTGCATCAGCCGCTGGAGAGCGCGGCGCACGTCGCCCTCGGCGAGCACGTCCTCGCTGAGCGCGCGAAGGACGTCGTCCGCGTCGAAGGCGGGCAGCTGCTGGGTGCCGTCCCAGCGTGAGTAGCGGTACAGGCTCATGGCCGATGCCCGACCCGGTCGTGCCGGCTCATCGCCTAGCGGGCGTAGCGGACGCCGCCGCCGCGGCGTTCCTTGTTGAGGCGGCGGTTGAGATGGAGCCCTTCCAGGATGAACTCGACGCCGCTCGCCAGCGATGCGGGCGACTCCCCGACCTCGAGCCGGCCAACCGCGCGGCGCAGCTCGGCGATCTCCCGCACCAGCCGCTCGTGCGCCGCGCTCGGCACGTACTCGCCCACGTCGGCCGCGGCCCCCGCCTCGAACCGCTCGATGAGCGGCGTCAGCTCGGAGATCGCGAAATGGCGATTGAAGACGTTGATCGTGGCCCGCGCCAACAGCTTCTCGACCACCCGATCCTCACGCGACTCGTCGCCCAGGGTCTCCAGCTCGATCTTGCCGGCGGTGGAGGCCACGACGGCTGGAAGGTCGCTGATCCGCGGGGCAGCGGTCGGCTCGCCGAGGCGAACGGCCCGCTTCAGGGCCGTTGCGCCCAGGGTCTCTGCGTTGGCGATCGTGACCCGGACCGAGACCCCGGACCGCTGGCTCACCTCGGATGAGCGCCGGGCGAGCTGCGACAGCTCGGCCACGATCTCCTTCATGAAGCCGGGGACGTGGACCGGCACCGCGCCGGGCTCATCGGCTCCAAGAGCGACCGCCTCCTGCTCCATGATCGCGATCTCGGTGGCGGCCTCGTCGGGATAGTGCGTCCGGATCTGCGCCCCGAAGCGGTCCTTGAGCGGCGTGATGATCCTGCCTCGGCTGGTGTAGTCCTCCGGGTTGGCGCTGGCGATGACGAACAGGTCGAGCTCGAGGCGGATCCGATAGCCGCGGATCTGGACGTCCCGCTCCTCCATCACGTTCAGCAGGCCGACCTGGATCCGTTCGGCCAGGTCCGGCAGCTCGTTGATGGCGAATATCCCGCGATGCGTCCGCGGCAGGAGGCCGTAGTGGATCGTCAGCTCGTCGGAGAGGTAGCGGCCCTCTGCGACCTTGACCGGATCCACCTCGCCGATGAGGTCGGCGATGCTGATATCCGGGGTCGCGAGCTTCTCCGCGTATCGGTCCTCGCGTGGAATCCAGGTGATGGGCGCCGCATCGCCCTGCTCGGCGACCAGGGCCATCCCGAACGGCGAAACGGGAAAGAACGGGTCGTCGTGGAGCTCACTCCCTGCGAGGGCCGGGATCCAGTCGTCGAGCAGCGAGACGAGCGATCGCGCGATGCGGCTCTTGGCCTGCCCACGCTCTCCGAGCAGGATGATGTCCTGCCCGGCCAGGATCGCGTTCTCGATCTGCGGCAGGACCGTCTCGTCATAGCCGAGGATCCCTGGCAGCAGCTGTTCGCCGCGGCGGATGCGGTCCAGCAGGTTTGCGCGCATCTCTTCCTTGACAGAGCGACGGTGCCAGCCTGTCGCGCGTAGGTCACCAAGGGTCGACACGGCGGGTCGGGTCATCGCGGGGCTCCTCTGGGGTCGCTCAGGTCTCGGTGGGCGCAGGTGCGTCAGGGTACTCCGTGATCGCCTCGGCGACCGCGAGCGGATCACAGACGCCTCGCGCCGCCAGGTCGGTGAGGAAGGCAGACCGATGGGCAAGCTCCGCCTCGAGCGCCGCCGCGGACAATCCGAGGCTTGCGGCGAGCGCGGCGTAGCCGGCGGGCTCGTGGACGAACGGTCGCTTCAGCCGGCCCCCGTCGGTCCGTAGCACCGGAGGAATCGGGAGGCGCTGGGCGCCGGTGAGGCGTGGGGAGCGACCGCCCTCGATGGCAGCAAGGCGCACCGGAGAGAGCCTGCCGTCGGCTCCCAGCGCGAGGTGCCATGCCTCCTCGCAGCGGCGGTACATCCCGGCGGGCGTGCGGTACGCGGAGAACTGCAGGTAGATCGTGAGGCCGGCCAGGTCCTCGTCGAGCGCGCCGACCCCCTCGCGCAGGGTGGCGAGGCCTTCTTCCAGCGAGTCGGCATGCATCGTGGCACCCAGGCCGTAGCCGCGCCCCGCCAGCTCGAGCGATGCCTTCGCGTTGCGCCCCCAGACGTAGATCGGGAGGTGGTCGCTCATCTCGTTGATGAGCAGGTACGCACGGTCGGGGCCGTACTCATCGGTCCAGCGGTCGTCGCCCCACCAGCCGCGCAGGAAGATCCCCACCGTGCCCGCGGGCAGGAAGTCGACGAGCGCGGAGAGGGTGGTGGTCTTGCCCGCCTGCGGCGCCTCGCTGGCCAGCATGACCGATCGTCGCCGGGCGACCACGGCCCACAGGGTCGCCATGAGCCTGGCGTCGAGGCTTCCGCTGCCGACGATCTCGACCGCGCTCATCGGCTCGGGCGGCGCCCAGTGATAGCCCCACCAGCCTTCGGGGAAGCGGTTAAACCAGGCAGCCAGGGAGCCCGTCATCGTGCGCGCACGGTACCCGCGGGGGGTGATGGGTGCAACCACCGTAAGATGGCCCGCATGCCTCCCGCTCCAAAGCGTCCGATCATCCGCGGCGAGCACGTCTGGCTGCGGGCCCTCGAGGCCGCGGACATCACCGAGCACCCGATCGAAGATGCCGAGCTTGCCCACTTTGCCGGTTTCCGTCGCTCGTTCTCGCGGACCGAGGCCGAGCGCCTCATCCAGAAGCTGGCCACTGCAGGCGAGGAGAGCATCAACTTCGCAATCTGCCTGCTCGGTTCGGAGGAGCCCATCGGGGCCTGCGGCCTGCGTGACATCGACAGGACGAACGGCTCGGCGGAGGTCTCGATCTTCGTCGCGGATTCCAAGCAGTGGGGCAAGGGGCTTGGGACCGACGCGATGCGCGCCCTGGTCGACTTCGGCTTTGGAGAGCTGCGCCTCGAGCGCATCTGGCTGCGGGTCTTCGACTACAACGCGCGGGCCATTCGCTCCTACGAGAAGGCCGGATTCGCCCGCGAGGTGCTGCTGCGCCACGACCGATTCCACCGCGGCGCGCACCACGACACCCACCTGATGGCGATCATTCGCCCCGACTGGGAAGCGGAGAGCCGAAAGCGGAGCTGGGACTACTGAGGCTGGGCCGGAAGCGGCTCATGCGACGCGCGGGAGCTCAACCAGGAACGTCGTTCCGTCGGGGCCGGTCCGCTCGACGCTGATGCGGCCGCCATTGGCGCCGAGCAGCTCGCGCGCGATCGTCAGCCCGATCCCGCTCCCCTGCCGTTGGCCGCTGACCGGCCCGGTGCGCGCCGGGTCCGCCCGGTAGAAACGTTCGAAAACATGCGGCAGATCATCGGCGGCGATCCCGGATCCCTGGTCGGCGATGCGCACCTGCACCTCCGAGGCGGTTGCCCATTGCTTGATGCGCACCGTCCCTGCCGGCGGCGAATGTTGAACGGCATTGCTCATGACGTTGCGCACGGCCCGCCCCAACTGGTCCGGGTCGGCGAGGGTGGAGAGTGGCACGCTCGGCTCCAGCACGAGTTTCACCTCCCGTTCGCGAACCAGCCCTTCGAGGGCCTGTGCCGCCTCGGCCAGCGCCTCGCTCATCTCGACACGCTCCGGGCGACGCTGCAGTTGGGCCGATTCGGCGCCGGCCAGCTCTCCCATCTGCCCGATGACGCTCCCGAGGGCACTCGCTGCCGAGCGGGCGGCCTCCAGCTGATCGCGGTCGGCCGGCACGATCCCGTCGACCATCGCCTGGAGCTGTGACTCGAGGACCGTCGCCGGGGTGGCCAGGTCGTGGGCCATGTCGCTCGCCGCGCGGCGGCGAAGTGCCTCCGAGCGCTGCAGGCGATCGGCCATCAGGTTGAACGCATCGGCCAGCTCCGCGGACTCACGATCCGCGCCGCCTCGGGCGCGCGCCGACATGTCGCCACTCCCCAGGCGATGCGCTGCATCAGCCACAGCCCGCAGCGGGCGGGTCAGGCGGTTGGTGGAATAGGCAGCCAGCAGGACGATCGCCACCAGGCTCACCAGCCCGGCTCCGACCAGCGTCAGGTTGAAGAGCCGGAGGAACCCGCTGTCTGGAGAGGCGGTCGTCGGCAGGACAGCGACCAGCGTTCCGAGCTGCGCCCCGCTCGACTCGACCGGGGCCTGAAACGTCGTCGTCTCACCCGGCGGTAGCCGCCCAACGCTGGCGATCTCGGTGCCATCCGGTCGGAGCACGCGCACCTGCCCGCCCAGGCTGTTCGCCAACCGCTGGAGCTGCGCCCTGGCGCGCAGCAGCGGTGAGGGGCGGGCGAGGACATCCACGAGCGCGTCGGCGGCGGTGTCCAGGCGCGCCTGTTCCTGGTTGGCGAGGACCGATTGGAACCCGCTGCTCACGACCCGGTTCACCACGACCCCCGTGACGACGAGGATCACGAGAACCATGCCCGCCAGCATCAGGCCGATCCGCAAGGCGAGCGAGCCACTCCCCGGCTCGACCGGGGTCGCAGCAGGCTCGGGAGCCCGGCTCATTGCGCGTCCCGCGGCGCCACGAGCCGGTAACCAACCTGCGGCACCGTCTCGATGAGCCAGGGCGCGGTCGCGTCGTCACCGAGCTTGCGGCGCAGGTTGGCGACGTGAACGTCGACCACCCGGTCGTAAACCTCATCGGGGCGGCGGGCGACCGCCTCGAGGAGCTGTTCGCGGGTCAGCACGGTACCCGGGTGTCGGGCCAGGGCCACGACCAGGCGGGCCTCCCCCGGTGTGAGCCGGCCCGACGGAGCCAGGTCACCGGCGTCGAGGTCCAGCGAGTACCGCCGGGTCACCGGATCGAGCACCAGCCGCCCGCTCGCCAGCGACAGGACTCCCTCCACCGGCTCGTCCCCCCGCGGAGCGGCCCGTCGCAGGATCGCGGCCACCCGGGCCGTCAGCTCATGCGGGTTGAACGGCTTCGCCAGGTAGTCATCGGCACCGAGCCGCAGTCCGGCGATACGCTCGGCGTCGCTACGCTTGGCAGAGGCGATGAGGATTGGGACGTCGGCGTAGTCGCGCAGCCCTTCGAGGACCGCCTCTCCCTGCATCCCGGGGAGCATCAGGTCGAGGATCACCAGGTCGGCGCCACCGGCTTCGAACGCCGCCAACCCTGAGCGGCCGTCCCCCACATCGGTCACCGCATATCCCTCGCGCTCCAGGTAGAGGCGGAGCAGTCCGCGCAGTCGGGGCTCGTCCTCGACGATCAGGATCCGGGCTCGGGTGGCCACGCGCCGCATGCTAGCCGGCCCGCTGTTCAGGAGATGTCAAGACATTCGTGGTCGATCTTGACCCGATCTTCACTGCTGGCGACGAGTCTGGCCGCTGACCGATGCGGTGGGATGCGCCCGCCGCCAGCCACGAGGGAAGAACAGACCGATGAGAAGCTTCAAGATCCTCGGCTTCGCCGGCGCGCTGGTCGCCTCGGCGGTCGTGGGCGGCACGCTGATCAACGCCGTCGCCGCCAGCCACGGCACTCCGTCGGCCGGACCTTCCGCCACGACCGTCGCCGATGACAGCCAGCCAAGCGCGTACTGCCAGACCTTCCTCGACACGTTCGCCTCCAAGCTCGGCGTCGATGAGTCCGCGCTGTTGCCAGCCGCCAGGGCCGCGGCCGACGCGGCGATAGACAAGGCAGTGGCCGATGGCAAGCTGACGAAGGCGGCCGCCGATCTGCTCAAGCAGCGAGTCGCGAATGCAAACGGCAATCTTTGCGCCCTGCTTGGCGCCCGGTTCCCCGGGCTGCAGCGGGCACGGGTGCTGGCCGGCATCGGCTCAGACATGATCTCGGCCGCCGCTGGTTCGCTCCACCTTTCCGTCGCCGACCTCAAGAGCAAGGTCGTGGCGGGCGAGTCCCTGAAGCAGGTCGCGAAGGACCAGAGCGTCGACTATGCCAGCGTCACGAAGGCAGTGCACGATGCGGCCAAGGCGGATCTCGACAAGCTGGTGACCGCCGGGAGGATCACGGCGGACCGCGAGAATGCCGTCCTCGGCCGGATCGACCGGGCGCTGAAGGACGGGAAGTTCGGGAACGGTGGACTCATGCGTCCGCTCCCGCGGCCATTCGCCCCGCAGGCTCCCTCGTCCTCTTCCAGCCCGGCAGGCTCGACGAGCTAGCCCCCGCCCAGGCGGCCGCGCCGCTTCCGCGCGGGCGGCCGCGTCGCTTCCGCGCGCCTGCGTGTCTCACGTTGCGCGTGATGCAACTAACGGCCAGGCAGCCCCACGATCTCGCCTGTTCTTGGCCGCGAGTTGCTTCGGGCGCACGATTCAGGCACGGAGGAGAGGCCCATACCCCGGATCGGCACGTTCGTTGGCCGTTAGTTGCGCCTGGCGCAATCCGCGCTGACCGCAGCGGCCCAATCGGCTCAGGTGAGGCTGACGCGCTACGCTTTCGGCCATGACAAAGATCGGTTACGCGGCGATGCTCGAGCAGTTCCATCCCACCGAGCTGCTCGACTGGTGCGCCCAGGCGGAATCGGCCGGTTTCGGCGCCGGCTTCATGGTGAGCGAGCACTTCCACCCCTGGACGCCGCAGCAGGGGAACTCCGCATTCGCCTGGTCGTTCATGGGCGCCCTGGGCCAGCGAACGACCCTTCCTTTCGGAACGGCGGTCACCTGCCCCGGCTTCCGCTACCACCCCGCCGTGATCGCCCATGCCGCGGCAACGCTTGGCGCGATGTACCCCGGCCGCTTCTGGTTGGGGCTGGGAGCCGGTGAGGCGCTCAACGAGCACGTGGTGGGCGGCGCCTGGCCCGAGGTCGGGATCCGCAGCTCGATGCTCTTTGAGGCGATCGAGGTGATCTCCAAGCTCTTTTCCGGCAAGGTCGTCCGCCACCGCGGCGAGTTCTTCACCCTCGAGTCAGCCAAGCTCTACACGCGGCCAGAGCAGGCGGTGCCGATCTACGTGGCCACCGCCGGCCCCGTGAACGCCAAGCGCACGGGCCAGCACGCCGACGGGATGATCACCGTCGGCGCCGCGGACGAGAAGATCCAGATGCTCTGGGATCGCTTCGCCGAAGGCGCTCGGGAGGTCAATCGCGACCCGACCACGATGCCGAAGCTGCTCCAGGTTCACATCTCTTGGGCACCGACCCAGGAAGAGGCGGAGCGCAACGCGGTGAGCGAATGGCCGAACGGCGGCATGCCGTTTCCCAAGCAGGACATCCGCAACCCGGAGGACTTCGCGGCCATGGCACGCGGGGTGGAAGCCGCTGACTTCGCAAACCGGGTCCTCATCAGCCCGGACGCCGATGAGCACGCGGCCCATATCCAGGGCTTCATCGACACGGGATTCGACGAGGTCCACGTCCATAACGTCGGGCGCAACCAGGCCGAGTTCATCCGCTTCTACGGCGAGCGGGTGCTGCCGCAGCTGAAGCTCGCCTGAGCTTCGCGAAGCCGATGCAGCTGGCGCCCGACGAGGCGCGGCGCCGGTTCGCGGATGCGGCGGTGGCGCGCCTGGCGACGGTCCGAGCCGATGGCGCGCCGCACCTCGTCCCGGTCGTTTTTGCCGCCGATGGCGACCGAATCGTCATGGCGGTGGACCCCAAGCCCAAGCGGTCGCGCGACCTCCGGCGGCTGCGGAACATCGCCAGCAACCCCGCGGTCTCGCTGCTGGTCGACCACTACGAGGCCGATTGGCGGGCGCTCTGGTGGGTCCGTGCCGACGGGCTGGCGCGGATCGTCGAGTCGGGCCGCGAGCGTGACGAGGTCATCGATCGGCTGATCGAGAAGTACCCCCAGTACGTCGAGCTTCCCGGCGATTTCGGCGATGCCGTCATCGTGACCGTCACAGCCTGGAGCTCCTGGTCGGCAACCTGACGGTCCGGGAGGTGTTCGCTAGTCGGCGTAGTCCCAGACTCGCAGGTCGCCGGGTTCCAGGCGGATGACCGGGCCGTCCTCCGGCACGCCATCGGCGAAGGCGTCGGCGGCGGCAGGGTCCGACATGTAGCGATGCGCGGTTCGCCGGACCACGTCGCGGTATCCGGCGCGTAGCACCCGCGCCTCGCCGCGCAGCTCGACGCCGCGATAGGGATCCTGGCTCTCGCAGACGACAGCCGAGATGCGGGGGTCGCGCGCGATGAGCTTGAGCTTCCCAGGACCATCGAGCGAGACCCAGAAATTGAATCCTCCATCTCGGAACTCGTGCCAGACCGGCGTCAGGAGGATGCTGCCATCAGACCGATGCAGCCCGAGGATGGCGACCAGTGGCAACTCCAGCAGGTCCCCGATGTCGCCCAGGCTCAAGTTGCGCCGCACCTCAGCGATTCCCCTCGATGCGGTCGCTGTCGAGTTGTGCCACGGGGGCTACTCGACAGACTCCCAGACAGTCGCGATTCCCTGCCCCACGCCGATGCACATGGTCGCCAGGCCATATCGAGCGCCCCGCCGCCGCATCTCGTGGACCAGCGTCGCAATCAGGCGCGCCCCGGACGCGCCAAGCGGATGGCCGATGGCGATTGCGCCACCGTTGACATTGACCTTCTCCGGGTCGAGCCCGAGCTCGCGCATGCACGGGATCCCCTGGGCTGCGAACGCCTCGTTGAGCTCGACCAGGTCGAGGTCGGCGATGCCCAGGCCGGCGCGCTCGAGCGCCTTGCGCGACGCGGGAATCGGCCCCAAGCCCATCGTTGCCGGATCCACGCCGGCGACCGCGCTGGAGCGCATGCGGGCGATCGGCCGCCAGCCGAGCTCGCGAGCTCGGGCCTCAGAGGTGACCAACACCGCCGCGGCGCCGTCGTTGATCCCGGACGAGTTGCCCGCGGTCACCGACCCGCTCGCGTCGCGCTTGAACGCCGGCTTGAGCGCAGCGAGCTTCTCCATCGTCGTGTCCGGACGTGGCGGCTCGTCGACCGTCACCTTGACTGGGTCGCCGCGAGCGGCCGGCGCCGAAACGGGGACGACCTCATCGGCGAAGCGACCCGCGGCTTGCGCAGCACCCCACCGGAGCTGCGACTGCAGCGCGAAGGCGTCCTGCTCCTCGCGAGTCACTCCACAGCGCTCGACGACGTTCTCCGCGGTCTCGCCCATCGAGTACGGGTAGTAGGCATCGGCCAAGCGCGGGTTGGTGAAGCGCCAGCCTAGGGTCGTGTCGTACAGCGTCTGCTCGCCGCGCGGGAAGGCGGCCGACGGCTTGGCCATCACGAGGGGCGCGCGGGTCATCGACTCGACGCCGCCTGCGACGAATACCTGACCATCCCCCGCCACGATCGCGTGGCCGGCGTTGACGACCGCGTTCATGCCCGATCCGCAGAGGCGGTTGACGGTCGCGCCGGGAACCTCGACCGGCAGCCCCGCCAGCAGCGCGGCCATGCGCGCAACGTTGCGATTGTCTTCTCCGGCCTGGTTGGCGGCCCCGAAGATCACGTCGTCGATTTGAGCTGGATCCACGCCATTGCGGTCGACCACAGCGCGGATAACGTGCGCAGCCAGGTCATCGGGCCGTACGCCGGCGAGCGCGCCTCCGTATCGGCCAAATGGGGTTCGCAGCCCGTCGACCACCACAGGAGTGTGTTGCGGGTCGCGATCTCGGCTGATGCTCATCGGGGGCGGATGCTAGCACCGCGATCCGGCACGGCCCGCCGGACGCATCGGTCTGTGCGCTACGGACGCATCCCTCGCTCGGCGTACTCGTTCTGGCGCTGCGCCTGCTGGAAGATGCCGCGCAACCGCCAGCCGAGGGCGATGAGCGACACCCCAAAGGCGATCGCGAAGAACGCGATCAGCCAAAGCACGCTCAGGATGCCGGCGCCGGGGAAGATGATGATGTAGAGGCCGAAGACGATGGAGATGAGTCCGGCGACGGCCATGAAGAGCTCGCCGCGAATCTGTTCTCGCAGCCGGATCGCCATCCAGATCTCCATGGCTCCAGTCACGATCGCCCAAGCTCCTACCACGATGACCAGGACGAGCGCAGTGATCACCGGCCATACGATCGACAGGAAGCCGGCAATCAGGCCCGCAATCCCCTCGAGCAGCGAAACCCACCAACTCCCGTGTGCACGGGAGCCCCACGCGCCCGTCACTCCGGCGATACCGTCGACGATCAGCCACAAGCCGAACAGTGTCGCCAGCCCGATGATGGCGACGGGCGGGTAGAAGAGGCAGAGCAGCCCGAAGGCGATGGCCAGCACGCCGCGAAGGATGAAGGTCCACCACGCGCGGGCCATGACGATCGCCAGGGTGAACTTCGGTCCCATGTGAAGCCCTCCTACTGCAGCGTGACCGATGGCGCCGTCAGCTCATCGGCGAGACGGCGGCCGCGGATCGCCGGGCCGGGTGTGCAGCCGTCACGGCTTCGAGCAGCCGTTGCGAGGCTGCCGCGATCTCGTCGACTGCGGCGTTGAAGGCGGGCTCGTTGACCGGTGCTGGCTTGCGGTAGCCGCTCACCTTGCGGACGTATTGGAGCGCGGCAGCGCGCACGTCGTCGGGGGTGGCAGGGACGTCGAGGATCCTGAGGGTCTTGATGCTGCGGCACATGCGACTGATGGTACGCGCCCTGGCGACTGCGCATGGCACTCCCTGCGGCGGAATGTCTGTCGGTCAATGCCGCATGAGTTGCCTGACAGGCGAGACTCCATCCGTGGGATGGAACGTACGTCTGCTGAAGGGCGGTCCAGAAATCCTCCGGGCCACACCGAGCCAAATGGAGGTACAGATATTCCGCCAGGCGGAAACGCCAGGCGGGGCCGGTAGCGGCGCCTAGACCTCTGCGAGCAGCTCCTCGAGCGAGTCGATGACCCGGTCGGCCTCGGACACGTCACTCTCCGCGAACTGGGGAACGGCGAAGCACGCCAGGCCCGCCGCCTTCGCCGCGGCGATCCCGGATGTGGTGTCCTCCAGGGCGAGGGAGTCGGCGGGCGATACTCCGAGCCGCTGGCAGGCGAGCAGGTAGATGTCCGGGGCCGGCTTGCCGTGTGCCACGTCGTCCGAGGTGACGACGGCGTCGAAGGCGTCCGCCACGCCGGCAGCGGCGAGGGCCGTCTGGACGATGTCTCGCGGCGAGTTCGAGGCAAGCGCCAGGGGGACCCGGCCGCGGAGTCGTTCGACGAGCTCGATGGCGCCGGGCTGTCCGCGCACGTGCCGCGTCAGCGACCCACGCATGATCTCCGTCAGCTCTGCCACGAGGGCGATCCCGTCCTCGGGCGCCAGCCGCAGCCGCTGGCTGAAGTACGCCGCGGTGATCTCCGCCGTTGTGCCCATTACCGCCAACCGATCCTCCATGGTGTACTCCTCACCGTGGCGCCGGAAGAGCTCGATCTCGGCCTCATGCCAGAGCCTCTCGGTGTCGAGCAGGAGCCCGTCCATGTCGAAGACGACAGCCCGATACCTGTCGGGCAGCAGCTCGTCCACTCAGCGCTCCTCGAAGAACGAGCCGCGGCGCTCGGCGAGGGAGCGAAGGAGCGGCACGACCCGGTAGCGACCGTCGGGGACGGCCCCGTGCAGCTGCTCGAGGGTTCGGACGATGTGCTCCAGGCCGATCCGTTCGCTCCACTCCAGTGGGCCATTGGGGAAGTTCATTCCCAGCCGCATCGCCGTGTCAACCGCCCGCGGGGAGGCCACCCCCTCGCCGACCGCCGAGGCGGCCTCGTTGACCAGGACGGCGAGCACGCGCGCCGTGATCTGCTCGGCAGTCAGCCGGTCACGCTTTGGCCCTTCCGGCCAGCGCCCGAGCGCGGCCCAGGCCGCTCCGCGCGCGCCATCGGCGTCGTAGTCGTAGAAGCCGCCGCCCGACTTTCGTCCAAGGCGCCCAGCGTCGACGAGCATCCGCTGGAGGGGGTGCGGCCGGTATCGGGGGTCGAAGAAGAGCTGCCCGTAGACGCTCTGGCTGACGGCGAAGTTGATATCGGCGCCGATGGCGTCGATGAGCTCGAACGGACCCATCCGAAAGCCGACACCGCGCAGCGCGTCGTCCACCGCCACCACCCCGGCGAGGCCGTCGCCCACGATCCGTAACGGCTCGAGGTAGAACGGCCGGGCCACGCGGTTGACGATGAAGCCCGGGGTATCGGAGGCAACGACCGGCGTCTTCCCCAGGCGGCGAGTGGTGAGCGCCGCGGCGTCGATCACTTCCGGCGCGGTCATCGGTCCAGAGACGAGCTCCACGAGTGCCATGAGCGGGACCGGGTTGAAGAAGTGCATGCCGAGCACCCGCTCGGGGTGCGCTGCCGCGGAAGCGATCTGCGCGACGGACAGCGAGCTGGTGTTGGTCGCGAGCATCGTCCGCGGAGCGGCGGCCTCGTCGAGTTGGCGGAATGCCGCCCGCTTCATGGCCAGATCTTCCGGAATCGCCTCGATGACGAGGTCGGCAGCCGCGAGATCAGCGACCGCGGAGACGTGTGCCATGCGCGCAAGGGTCAGCGCCGCGTCCTCATCGCTCAGCTCGCCCTTTCCCACGCGCCGGTGCAGGAAGCCTGCGATCCGTTCGCGTGCGCGATCCACCGCACCCGGCACGGGGTCGTGGACGAGCACCTCGAGGCCCGCCTCGGCCACCACCTGGATGATGCCGGTCCCCATCGTTCCGGCGCCGAGCACGCCGACCCGTTCGACGTCAGCGAGCTCGCCGGTTTCAGCCATCGTGCTCAGCGACCGCTGAAGCGCGGCTCGCGCTTCTCCGCGAAGGCCGCAATCCCCTCATCGTGGTCCGCGGTACGACCGGCGAGCTCCTGCAGGGCCGCTTCCGTCGCCAAGCTCTCGGCCAGGTTGGCGTCCTCGGCCGTGTTGATGAGGCGCTTGGTCAGGCCGATGGCGCGAGTCGGCCCGGACGCGAGCCGCCGGGCGACCCCCCCCGCGTGCGCGAGCAGCTCAGGGCCCGGGACGACGCCAGTGATCAGCCCCGACGCCACTGCGTCATCGGCCGAGAGCGGGTCGCCCGTGAACGCCAGCTCGGCCGCCCGATGCCGCCCCAGCGCGCGGACGAGGGTGCGCGTCACTCCCGAATCCGGAACCAGGCCAATGCGCGCGAACGCCAGGATGAAACGCGCCTCGTGCGCCGCGTAGACCAGGTCGCACGCGAGTGCGAGGCTCACCCCGGCGCCTGCGGCCACCCCGTTCACCGCTGCGACGACCGGCTTTGGCAGCTCGCGGATGGCGGTGATGAGCGGGTTGTACTCAGAGCTCAGCACCTGCCGGAAGCTGCGCTCGCCCGCACCACCGCGTAGGTCGGCGCCACTGCAGAAGCCTCGTCCGGCGCCGGTCAGGAGCACCGCACGCACCCCGGGGTCGCGCCCGGCAGCCTTGAACGCGTCGAGCAGGGCGTGGCGCATCTCCGCGTTGAGGGCGTTGAGCGATTCGGGCCGGTTGAGGGTGATGGTCTGGACGCCATCGGCGACCGAGACCAGGGTTGTCCCAGCGACAGGTTCGGGCATCGGCCCGATTCTACGGTCCGCCCGAGGTCCGAGAGGGCGCCGTCTCGCCAGTCGGTCCCTCGTCGCTTCGGACCCGCGGCGCGTCGGGCACCGGGTCGCTCGCCTCGCCGATGCGCACCGCGGGCATGAGGCGCAGCGCGAGCAGCCAGGCGCCGGCCCCCGCGCCGACCAGGATGAGGTAGATCCACCCGAGCCCGGCATCGAGCCCACCGCGCTCTGAAGCGAGCTGGGCGGCGGGGATCGTGGTGCGCAGGACCGGGTCCAGGATCTGGCTCGCGCCCGGTCCCACCGCGGCGGCCAGCAGCGCACCGAGCAGCCCGGTCCCCACCGCCCCGCCGATGGTGCGGCTGAACTGGACCAACCCGGTCGCCTGGGCCCGTTGCTGCCAGCTCACAGCGGTCTGGATCGCGACCAGCAGCGGCGTCGTGGTGAGGCCCATCCCCAAGCCGGTGACCCCGGTAGCGAACGCGGTGAACCACACCGACTCGAGGCGGCTTGTCTGGGTCAGCAAGCCGGTCCCGATCATGAGCAGGAAGGTACCAACGAGGACCACCGGCCGGACCCCGGCGCGCAGCATCGCCCGGCCGGCAATGATCGAGCCGATTGGCCAGCCGATGCTCATGGCTCCCACCGCCAGCCCGGCGTCGAGCGGCGAGCCGCCCATCACGCCCTGGACCAGCGGCGGGACGTACGCGGTAAGCCCGAACATCACGACGCCTGCAAGGACGCCAATCGCGAGGCCGGCCGCGACGATCGGGCGCCGCACGAGCTCGAGCGAGATCAGTGGCTCCGCCTCCCTCGTCTCGCCGCGCGCGAAGGCGGCGAGGAGGAGGAGCGAGGCGACCAGTGAGCCGATGACGAGGGGCGAGGACCAGCCGAGGTCGCCGAGCTCCGACGCGAAGAGGAGGAGCAGTGCCACGCCGCCGGTGAGGGTCAGCATCCCGGCCCAGTCGAGCCGACGCTCGCGGCGAACCGCCTGCTCGTGGAGGACGAGGCCAATCAGGATCGCCGCGGTGAGGCCCACCGGGACGTTGATGTAGAAGACCCAGCGCCAGCCGATGGTCGCGGTGATCAGGCCACCGAGCGCCGGACCGATGATCGCGGAGACGCCCCACACGCTGCTGAACAGCCCCTGCATCCTCGCGCGCTGCCGCGGATCAAAGATGTCGCCGGCGATGGTGAAGGCGATGGGCGCCACGGCTCCCGCGCCAAGGCCCTGGATGGCTCGAAAGACGATCAGCTCGAGCATCGAGCCGGAGAGGCCGCAGAGCGCCGAGCCACCGACGAAGAGCACGAGCCCGGCGATGAAGATGGGCTTGCGCCCGTGGATATCGGCGAGGGTCGAGAAGATGGGGACCGTGGTGGTCGCGGTCAGCAGGTAGGCGGCGAACACCCAGCCGTACTGCTCGATGCCACCCAGCTGCCCGATGATCGTCGGCATCGCCGTCCCGACCACCGTCGAGTCGAGCGCCGCCACGGCGATCCCGGCCATCACCCCGGCGCTGATGAGCAGCTGCTGGCGGGTAATTGGCGTGTCCCGGGGAGCCATTTGTCCAGTGTACCGATGGCCGCGAATCGCTGCCCGTCACCAGTCACATTGTCTTGACTGGTGATGAGCCCTGGCCTACTCTGGTGACGACAGAACCGGTCAACGAGGGAGATCAGCGTGGACCGAACCGCTCTTGAAGCCTGGTTGGCGGGCTACCGTCGCGCGTGGACCAGCGATGACCCCGATGACATCGCGGCCCTCTTCACCGCCGACGCCAGCTATTCGCCGTTCCCCTTCGGCAAGCCCTGGCAGGGGCGAGACAGGATCGTGGCCAAGTGGATCGATCGCGGGGACTCGAGTCTCCCGTGGTCGTTCGAGCACGAGATCCTGGCGGTTGAAGGAGACACCGGGGTGGTCCGGGGCCTGACGACGTACCCGGCCCATGGGAACGATCCCGAGGCGATCTACAGCAACATCTGGCTCGTCCGCCTCGACGCCGATGGTCGAGCGAGGGAGTTTGCCGAATGGTGGGTCGAGAAGCCCTCCGAGAAGCCTCGCGGGTGAGGGCGAGCGCCGCAGCCCCCGCACCGACTCGTCAAGCCGGCAGCGTGCGGCCAGACGATCGTCAAATCCTCCAGCTGTGGGCTGAGCTGCGGTTCGTCCGTCATCGGTCGTAGGCGGCGATCAGCGGTCTCGGAGCAGGGTGAAGATCCGCCCGGCCTCGGTGAACCCAGCCGTCCGATACAGCGCGTGGGCAACCTCCCGCCGGGCGCCCGACTCGAGGGTCGCGCTGGCGGCACCCTCGCTCATCGCGTCAGCCAGCGCCGAGTCGAGCAACGCCGCGCCGATCCGCTGCCCACGGGCCTGCTCGGTGACGACGAGCTCCGGGATCCACGCCTCCGCTGCCAGGCGTCGCAGGTCGGCTCGAACCTCGAGCGTGCAGATCCCCATCACCGCGCCTTCGCGGACTGCCACGCGGGAGGCGTCATTCGGTCGGCGGATGAGCTCGTCGAAGGAGCGCCTGACCGCATCCATCCGTTCGGGCACCGGCGACCGATGCGGGCCCATCTCCGCCACCAATCGCGTCACCGCCTCGAAGTCCTCGGCGACCAGCGGCCGGATGGCCGTGTCCGCCGGCGGCGTAATGCCGCGCTCGACGATCGGCTCCTGGCGAAACCGGACGAAGGCGTCCTCGAAGCCGAGCCCGGAGACGAGGGCCAGTCCCGCGTCCTCACCCGGGGCCGTCTCCACAGCAAGCCGATGCGCGCCACGGAGCCGCCACTCCTCGATCGCCACCCGCAGGAGCGCGCGCCCGATCCCTCGCCGCCGGAACTCCTTCGCCACGACGAGCTCAGGCACCCATCCCTCCCAGGTCGCGAAGTTCAGCCTCCGCCGAAAGTAGAGGAGCAGGAGCCCGGCCGGCTGGCCTTCGGCGATCGCAAGAAACGGCGTGGCATCCACCGAGCCGATGACCGCCTCCCAACGCTCACCCGACAGGTCCGATCGCGGGATCGGTGCAGGCCCCGCCTCTCGCTCGCCGAGCAGCGCCAATACGGCATCCAGGTCCTCGCGACCGGCCGGTCGAAGCTCCACGCCGGTGGGCGCTCGAACGCTGAGACCGCCGACCGGGCGATCGGGACCGCTCAGGGCCATCCGCGACCTGCCTGCGACGAACCCGGGCCGGCACGCGCCGGCCGGGCACGCTCACCGGCCGGTGAACTCCGGCTGGCGCTTCTCCAGGAAGGCGGCCATCCCCTCCTTCTGGTCCTCGGAGGCGAAGAGCAGGTAGAAGAGGCGCCGCTCGTGGGCCAGCGCATCGGTCAGGCTCATCTCGTAGGCGGCATTGACCGCCTCCTTCGCAATACGCAGCGCCACGGGCGACTTCGTGGCGATCTTCGCCGCCAGGGCCAGCGCGTCCTCCACCACGAGCTCATCGGGAACCACCCGTGCCACGAGGCCCCGCGAGAGAGCCTCGCCGGCCGCCATCGGCTCACCAGTCAGGATCATCTCCATCGCCCGGCTCTTGCCGATGGCGCGCGTCAACCGCTGCGTGCCACCCGCCCCGGGAATGACGCCCAGGGTGATTTCGGGCTGCCCAAATCGGGCTCCCTCGCCAGCGATGACGATGTCGAGCGCCATGGCCAGCTCGCAGCCTCCACCCAGGCACCAGCCATTCACCCCGGCGATGACCGGCGTGCCGATGCGCCGCACGCGGTCCCACTGCGCGATCCGGTTGCCGCGCAGCATGTCGATGGGTGATGCGGCGGCCATCTCGCCGATATCTGCGCCCGCGGCGAACGCTCGCTCGTTCCCGGTGACCACGATGGCTCGCACGCCTTCATCGCGGTCGAGCTCCTCGAGCGTGTCGCACAGCAGGTCCATGACCTCGCCGTTCAGGGCGTTGAGCTGTTTCGGGCGGTTGAGGCGGACGAACGCGGTCCGCTGGTCCGGCTGGCGCTCGACGAGGACGAGCGGCTCGCCCGTCTCGCCGTCGCTCACGGCACGCCCTCCTGCAGCGCGCTGAGCGACGCGCCGCACATCCCGCAAAACTCGAATCGCTCGGGGATCCCGGTCTCTCCGCACGCCGGGCAGGTCTTGCCGATCGCTGACTGGTAGCGACGCAATGCTTCGTAATCCGGCTCGCGCTTGGCGTGGAAGGCGGCCACCGCCTCGCGGGTCTCCTCCGAGGTGGAGTGGATGGCCAGCCAGTCGCGAGCGTGGGTCACCGTCTGCGACCAGACCAGGTCCCGCCACCAGTTCAGCTGCGTCTTCGTGTAGCGGACCGTCTCGGGCAGCTTGTTGCGCAGCTTGGCGGCCAGCTCGGCGACCGCGTCGTCAAGGTCCGCGCGCGGCACGACCCGGGTGACGAGCCCCCATTCGAGGGCCTGCTGCGGGCTGATCCGCTCGCAGAGGAGGATCATCTCCCGCGCTCGCCGGTCGCCGATCACCAGCGGCAGCCATTGCGTGGCGCCACCCGCAGGCACCGATCCATGCTCCGGCCCAACGTGTTGGAGGTAGGCGTCGTCGGTGATCACCCCGAAGTCGCACGCCAGCTGCAGCTCCTGGCCGCCCCCGACGCAGGCGCCGTTGATGCGCGCGATCGTCGGCTTGCCGATGTTCCGCAACCGGTCGTGCATCTCCACGAAGGCGCCCATCCAGCGCCAATACTGGCCGCTGTTGGCACCCATCCGCGCCTGCTCGTCGAGGTCCGCGCCCGTGCAGAACGCCCGATCCCCGGCGCCGGTGACGACGACCGCCGAGATGGCGTCATCCCACGACGCGTCCTCGAAGGCGCGGCCCAGCTCGCGCAGGGTCTGGAACTCGAAACAGTTGAGGACGGCGGGACGGTTGATCGTCACCGTCGCCACGCCGGTCGCGGGGTCCTTGGTGTAGAGCACCTGCTCCAGGCCGAGTGCCTCGGGGGCCGATGCCCGCGGGACCTGCGGATCGCTGATCGCCATGCGACTAGCCGTCCGCTACTTGCTGGCGAAGTAGTCGGCGTTGATCTGGATGTAGTTCTGCCACTGGTCGGGCACGGCGTCCTCCGCGAAGATCGCGGTGACCGGGCACTCGGGCTCGCAGGCCCCGCAGTCGATGCACTCGTCGGGGTCGATGAAGAACATCGTGTCGTCGTCGGTGGCGTGGATACAGTCGACCGGGCATACGTCCACGCAGCTAGCGTCCTTGACGCCGATGCATGGCTCGGTGATGACGTAGGTCACGGCGTTGGAAGGTCCTCCAGCGCGACGGGTTCTCGGTTCGGGTGCCGAGTCTACACCGGAGGCCCGGCCGATGACCCGCGCGCGCCACCCCGGGTCAGGGCTGGGGTGGGATCTGGGTGACCCATGGCTTCCGCCACTCCGCTGCCTCGAACGGCGCACCGAAGTAGCTCGTCAGGCGGGCGATCTTGCCGTGCTTCAGCTCGATCAGCTGCACGATGTGCCAGACCGAGCCATCGGGATACCTGACGTGCCCGGTTCCCCAGTACTGGTCGCCGGTGCCCACCAGGTGGGTGATGCTCCAGTTCGGGCCGGCAACCCATTCGTCCTCGCTCCCCACCACGCGGTCGATGTGCGATCGCGCATCCTCCGGCCAGTTGCGGATGATCGCCAGCCAGTTGTCCAGGCCGACGATGCGCTCCCCGGACTGCGGGTAGTCCTCCACGATGTCGCCGCCGATGAGGGCGGGAAGGACGTCCACGTTGCCTTCCCCCATCGCGCGGACGTACCGATCGATGACCTCGCGGCTGCTCAGCTCGGGCATGTGGGCTCCTTGCTCCCTGGTTCGCACATGGAACAGCGCCGGTCGGCTGCTGGCAAGCCCCCGAGCCGCTAAGGTTCGGGGCCGATGATCGATCGCCCGTTCGGTGCCGACCACCCGCTGCTCATCGTAGCGGCCGCGACCCCGCTGGCCGATGGCGGCTCGCGTCTGGACGAGGCGGCCATCTGGCCGTACGTCCGCTTCCTGACCGATGGCGGCGCCGATGGCGTCTTTGCCTGCGGCACCACGGGAGAGGGGATCCTGCTCTCGCAGGAGGAGCGCAGGCGAGCCGCGGTCGTGTTCCGCGCCGCGCTGCGCGGGCCGCTGATCGTCCACTGCGGCGCGCAATCGACGGCCGACACCGTCGAGCTCGCTGCGCACGCCGCCGAGATCGGCGCCGATGCGGTCGCCGTCATTCCACCCCCGTATTTCCCGCTCGACGATGCCGCGCTCGCGGCGCACCTGGTCGCGGCAGCGCGCGCCTGCGATCCGCTCCCGTTCTTCATCTACGCGTTCGCCGCGCGCAGCGGGTACCCGGTCACGCTCGAGGTCGTCGCCCGCGTTCGCGATGCCGCTCCGAACCTTGCTGGCCTGAAGGTCAGCGAGGCGCCATGGGACAAGGTCGAGCCGTACCTGGGGGTCGGGCTGCCGGTCTTCGTCGGCCAGGAGCCATTCATCCCACGAGCTCTCGCGGCCGGTGCGGTGGGGGCGGTCTCCGGTCTCGCGGCCGCCTTCCCTGAGGTCGTGCGCGCGGTGTTGGATGCGCCCGATGCCCCTAGTCAGCGCCGCCTGACGGCGCTGCGCGACACGCTCGAGTCGAGTGGCGGCCCGTTCATTGCGGCCGTCAAGCACGTCCTCGGCGTTCGCGGCGTGCCGGTCGGTCCCGATATGCGTGCCCCAATGCGTACCCTCGCCCCCGATGAAGCCGCTCGCCTAGACGAGGCGCTCGTCGAGCTACGAGCGCTCGAGGTCGCGGTCTAGGAGCCTTTCGCCTCCCGAGATCCCGGCCTTCCGAATGGCGTAGCCGTCACGACGCAAGCAACGATGGCTGGGTCGCGCTCGCGCCAGGGTGTCGGTGTCGGGGGACTCAGCCGATCTCACCGCCGGACGTTTGCGCAGAGGGAGCCGTCTCATAGGCCGGATCGACCCCCCGGACGGGGGCCGGCTGGGTAGCCGCCACGTTCATCTCGAATCGTGACGGAGGCGCCTCGGACGCCATGCGCGCGATCTCATCATCGGTCAGGTTGTAGCCGAAGCGGATGGCGGCGAGATTCTCGTCGATGTAGCGGCGCGGCAGCGACTCGCGGATCGAGCGCTCGTCGTAATCGACGGAGGCGAGCCGTAGCAGCCGGCCCAGCGCGATCATATTGCCGAACAGCTCCTTGCCGAATTGCTGGCTGCCGAGCGCGGCGAAGGGGATCTGCTCGTCGCCCTCGCCCGCCAGGCCCAGGTCCGTCACGACCTTGTGGCCGCGGATCCGCAGGTGCCCCTTGTTCGCCAGCTTGAGCAGGATGTCGGCTTCCTCGATGACGGGATTGGCGATCGGTGCGTCGTCGAAGATCACGAAGGCGTCCGACATCGAGCCGCGAACCGAGCTGTCGTAGTCGAACAGGACCGTCACCTGTTTGCCCATCCGCGCCAGCAGGGTTCCCAGCACGCCGGCGATGACGCGCACACCCTGGCCGCCAACCCCGTCGAGCGCGATCGAGGTCGCCATCGGCTCAGCCCTCGAGCTCGGCGGGATCGACGCCGGCCTCGCGCAGCGCATCGGCCAGGCTGATCTCGCCTTTCGCGACCCGGATCTTCACGGCCGGGTCGAGGCGCTGCATGAGCGCCAGCTTCTTCTGGCTCTCGGCTCGGCGCCGCGCCTTCTCGTCGTCGGAGACGGCGGGCCTGGCCTTGACTGCCGGAGCCGATGTCGCCTCCACCTTGGTGGCGTGGCCGTTGCCCTCCGCCGCAGAGCTGTGAGGAGCCGCCGCAGCGACGCCATCGGGCACGCCGTTTCGGGCTGGATGGTCGACCGGGTAGAGGATCCCGATCTCGTGCTCATTGAGGAGCTCGGCGCCCTTGGCCGCACGTTTGAATGTCTTGCGGTAGAAGGTGAGCATCTCGTTGGCGCTCGCGAAGCCGATGCGGCGGCCGTTGTTCTCGATGCACTGGCTGGTGATGTCGACGAAGCTGAAGCCGTCCCACTCGATCGCCTCGCGGATCACGTTGCGCAGGTGCTGCAGGTGGTACACGGTCGACTTGGCGTAGAGAGCGTGCTCGGAGCTGCGCACGATCCCCTGCAGGTTGATGGGCGTGTTCGGGTTGCCGATGGGGCTCGACAGCGTCTTGGTGCCGGTGGGGGTGGTAGGCCCGGTCTGGCCGCCGGTCAGGCCGTAGATCTCGTTGTTGTTGCAGAGAACGGTGACGTTGGCGTTCCGGCGGATGGTGTGGATCAGGTGGTTGCCCCCGATGCTGGCGGTGTCGCCATCCCCCGCCACGACGATCACGTTGAGCTCGGGACGAACGGTCTTGATCGCCTCCGCGACCGGCAGCGTCCGCCCGTGGAGGGTGTAGACGCTCTCGTGCTTCAGGTACGACCCCATCCGGCCGGTGCAGCCGATGCCGGTGACGATGACCGTGTTGGTCTCGTCGAGGCTCATCTCCTCGAACACGATCGCCAGCTGCATCATGATCGTGCCGATGCCACACCCCGGGCACCAGATGGTCGGGAACAGCTCGACCTTGAGGTGCTTCTTGTAGCCGAGCTCGGCCATCGTCAGCTCAGGCATGTGCCTCTCCCTAGCCGATGCCGAGCGGCGAGCGCGCCACCCGTTCGCTTGGCGCCCCTGGGATGGGCGGCTCGGACGGTCCACCGGCCAGCACTCGGGCGAGCCCGTCGCGGATCGCCTCGATGCTGATCCGTCCGCCGAGCAGCGGCACGCGCTTCACCTCGCGACCGATCGACAGCTGCACGAGATCGGCGTACTGGCCATCGTTGGCCTCGACGACGACGATCTGGCGGTAGGGCGAGGTGATCTCGCGCAGCTCGTCTTCGAGCACCGGATGGATGCGGATCGGCCGGAAGAGGGCGTAGTCGGCGGCGAGCGGGGCCGCGACCCGGCTGACGATCCCGTAGCAGACGAGCAGCACCTCGGCCTCGCGATTCCAGGCGTGCTCGTAGAGCGCATACCGCCTGGCGGTCTCGACATGCCGATGCTTCGCGTCGTAGTACTGGCGCAGGTACTCGTCCGCATCGGCGGTCGCAGGCTCGCCCGCGCTCGGACCCGACTCGTACATCAGCACGCCGGCGAAGAAGCGCGGTTGGCCTGCGACGTGCTTGGCGAGCGGCGCGACGTCGCGTGGGGTCACCGTGACGCTCGCCGCGAGCTCGTCGAGGTCGACGACCTCGTTGAGGTGCGCGACGAACGTGTCGGACAGGATCACGACCGGCGAGCGCGACTCCTCCGCAGCGTTGAAGGCCTGGACCGTGACGCGGTAGGCCTCCTCGACCCCGTTGGGGTAGAAGGCGATGGGGGTGTAGTCGCCCGAGGAGCCGAATTTCACCTGCATGATGTCGCCCTGGCCGGGCATCGTCGGCATCCCGGTGGCCGGGCCCACGCGCTGGACGTCGACGAAGACGCACGGCACCCCGACCTTCTGTGCGTAGCCCACCGCCTCCTGCATCAGGCTGAACCCCGGACCGGAGGTGGCCGTGAACGACTTCGCGCCGGCCAGGCTGGCGCCGATGATCGCGTTCGCGCTGGCGATCTCGTCCTCGGCCTGGAGGAAGCGAAAGTCGCCGTGATGCGCCGCCGCGTAGCCCGAGGCGATGTTCAGGATCTCGGTCGACGGGCTGATGGGGTACCCGGCGTAGTAGTTGGCGCCGGCCGCCACCGCGCCATGAAAGACCGCCTCGTTGCCCGCAACCAGCTTGCGCATCGGTTCAGTCGGCTTTCGCCTTGCCCTCCGCAGCGCGCGCCGCGTGAGCCGCCACCGCCGACGGGATCATCTCGATCGCGAGGTCCGGGCAATAGCGCTCGCACAGTCCGCAGAGGATGCAGTTCTCCTCCTCGAGGATGGCGTCGTTGCGCAGCACGAGCGTCGCCTTTGGGCAGATGTCGACGCAAATATCGCAGCGCTTGCAGAACACCGGGTTCCAGCTGATGTTGACGTAGTCGACCCAGCGAATGCCGTCAGAGTGGTCGGCGGAGGTTCCGGACCCAAAGGCCAGCGCCTCCTGAGCGCGGTCGCGTGTCATGGGAGGCCGATGATAACCCGCCCTCTGCGCTCGATGCCGGTCCGAGCCCGCCGTCATCGACCCTTCACGTGCCGGTCATACTCTGCGGCCAGCCATGGCCACCGTCCTGCTCGTCGACGACGACCCCAAGATCCGCGACCTGCTCCGCCTCTACGTCGAGCGCGAGGGGCACAGGACGCTCGCGGCGGCTGACGGCGAGATGGCGGTCGCAATGGCGCTGCGCGCCCGGCCGGACCTCGTGGTCCTCGACGTGATGCTGCCGGGGCTCGACGGATTCGAGGTTGCCCGCCGCATCCGCGACGAAAGCGATGTCCCGATCCTCCTGCTCACCGCCCGCTCGGGTGACTCGGACAAGGTGGTCGGCCTCGACATCGGCGCCGATGACTACGTCGTCAAGCCGTTCTCGCCGCGCGAGCTCATGGCACGCATCCGTGCCCTGCTCCGCCGACGCCGCCAGGAGCACGCCGCGGACGAGCCGATCCTCTCCGCCGCCGGCATCGAGGTCGATCCCAACGCAGTCGAGGCCCGACTGAACGGGGCCTCGCTCGACCTGACGCCGTTCGAGTTCCGCCTCCTCCTGGGGCTCATGCGGCGGCCCGGCCGGGTCTTCAGCCGCGACGACCTGATCGATGCCATCCACGGCGACGACGACCCGGGGATCATCGACCGCACCATCGACGTCCACATGGGCCGCCTCCGCCGCAAGCTCGGCGACGACGCAGCGGATCCGCGATTCATCGCCACCGTCCGCACGGTCGGCTACAAGTTCGTGGCGCCCGTCGAGAAGCGCGACGCGCCGGCGGACCCTGGGTGACCGACGCCGGATCCCCACCGCCGTCGCGACGCATGAGGCTGCGCCTGATGCCGAGCCTGCGCCTGCGGCTCATCGGCCTGGTGGTGGCGCTCGCGCTCGTCGTGGCGGTGGTCATGATCATGGCCGTCGAGCGCTTCAGCTCCGACCAGATCATGCAGCTGGCGACCCAGTCGGGCGCCTCGCCCGCCGAGGCCCAGGCGATGTTCGACCAATACGTGAGCCGCGTGCTGTTCATCGGCGCGGGGCTGGGGGTCGTGCTCGGCGCGCTCACCGCCTGGTGGGTGCTGCGACGCATCCTCCGTCCCCTCGAACGGCTGACCGCCGCCTCGCGGGCCATCGCCGGTGGTGACCTGGCCGTCCGCGTTCCGGATCCGCCGGACCCGGAGCTGCGGGGATTGGCCGACGCCTTCAACCAGATGGCCGCCACCCTCGAGCGAGTCGAGCAGCTGCGCCGAACACTCGTCGAGAACGTCGCCCACGAGCTGCGGACCCCGCTGACCAGCCTGCAGGGATACACCGAGGCGCTGGCGGACGGGGTGATCGAGCCGACCCCCGAGATGCTGCGCACGGTGCACGAGGAGATCGTGCGGCTCACCCACCTCGTCGAGGAGCTCGACCAGCTCGCCCGCGGCGAGCGCGGCGAGCGGGAGCAGGCGCGCGCCGAGGTCGACCTGGCGGCGATCGTCCAGCGGGCGGTGGCCATCGCGTCGCCGGAGCTCGCGAGCCGGCGAATCACGATCCGTGTAGAGGATGCGGCGTCGCTCCCACGGTTGATGGCCGAGCCCGACGCCATCGGCCAGGTCGTCTCGAACCTGATGCAGAACGCGGCCCGCTATACGAACGATGGCGGGATGGTCGTCGTTCGGATCCGGGCGGAGGGGGACTGGGTGCGCTGTGAGATCGAGAACACCGGCGGGGAGATTCCCGCCGGGGAGCTGCCGTACATCTGGGAGCGGCTCTACCGCGTCGATCCGTCGCGGACGCGGGCCACGGGCGGCTCGGGGATCGGCCTGGCCATCGTGCGCCAGATCATCGAGGCCCACGGCGGCCAGGTCGGCGCGCGCTCGGCGAACGGCCGGACCGAGATCTGGTTCCGGCTCCCGGTCGCCAGCGCCTGATCGCCCCGCCGGGCTTTTCCACGGGCGGCATCGGCTACCATCGGCCACCGATGCACCACCCCCGCCTCCGCCGCGCCGGCGGCCTGCTCCTGACGCTCGCCGTCGGCCTGGGCGCCTGCGCACAGGAGAGCCCAACGCCGAGCCCTATGGCCTCGCCGACCCTCTCTCCGTCGCCGACCCCAAGCCCGACCCCCAACCCCACTCCGTTGCCGGAGGCCCACTTCCCGCTCGCCGTCGTTACCGGCATCACGAATCTCAAGGCGGCCATCACCCTCGACGAGCTTCGGACGCTCGCTAACCGCGGCCAGCTCGTGGTGCCGTGCGACGTTACGGTCAATCAACCGAAACTCACGGCGACGGCGCCCTGCGTCGCGGCAGACCACATCGTCGCAGACCTCCACGCTCACCAGAAGGTCGTGGCACTCCTCCCGCCGGGCCTCGTCGAACCAGCAACGAAGGTTCTCTCGATCGCCGGCAAGGGGCCGTTTGGGCTCTTCGGGCCCGACCTGTTCGGCGACCCACAGGCCCGTGCGTTGCCCTACCCGGTGATGGGTTCGGCGCCAGCGGCTGGTCCTGGCGCGCTCAACCCGCCCTGGATCGCATACGACGCCTCGCAGACCTGGACCCTGACCGCGATCGGGAGCCTCTGCGCGGATCGTGCGGCCGCCTACCAGGCCGTCACCCTCGGCAAGGGCTGGGATTGGGTGTTCGGTGGCGGGACGGCTCGGTACACGGGCAAACCGTTCCTCAACTCGACCCCACCGCCGGGCGTCTCCCGCTACCCGATCGTCCAGGCCGTTGACACCGGCCATGCCGGCACCACAGCGAGCATCAGCAAGCGATCCGATGTCGCTCTCGCGGACCACAAATGCCCGATCCTGCCGACGAAGGACTGGGCGCCAAGCCTGAATGGTCCGCCGAGCCTGGCCGTGCCAGAGGCCGTCCTGTCACGGTGGGAAAAATCCCTTGGCATCGACGCCGTGTATCTCGCGGCCGACCACCAGAGCGATCGGGGCGTCACCGGCATTCGCTCGACGCTCCAGCTCCTGGACAAGCACGGCTTCCCGCATACCGGCCTCGGCATGAACCTCGACCAGGCCCTCGAGCCGGCGTACGTCGAGGTTGCCGGGCTCAAGGTGGCGTTCGTGTCCTGGAACGAGGTCACGGGCCCCACCCACGCCGGCCCAACCACGCCGGGCGTCGCGTGGCTCACGCAGGCGAACGTCAACGCCGCCGTCCGCAGAGCGCGTTCTGCCGGCTCGAACCTGGTCATCTGCGACCCGCAGTGGTGGGGCGGTGACGAGTACCACCCGGACCTGTGGGCGAGCCAGCAGAGGGCTCTGGTCTGGATGGACCGGGCGGGATGCGACCAGGTCGTCGGCGGCGGCCTGCACATCGCTGGGGGAATGTTCCTCCGCGAGCGTCCGAATGGCGTCAGTCTCGTCGACGCGGGTCCGGGCAACTACATGTACGGGCAGGCCTGGTGGCAGGAGACGCAGGAGGGCGTCATCTTCGACATGACGTTCCGCGGCAAGACCCTCGTGAACGTCCGGCTCCACCCGTACGTCATGGTTCTCGCGGCCCGCCCCTCGCTCACCGACCCGCAGGGCGACGGCCACTACGTCCTTGACCGCATCTGGAAGAGCTCGGACCTCAACTACAAGCCCTGAGCGGACCTCGAAGACCACCTCTTTACCGATGGCGACCGGCGCTCCGCGCCGTGTCAGTCGGCCGGTGCCGGATCGCCGCCCTCGGATCGCTCGCCTGACGAACCGGTGTCAGGCTCGCGCGCGACGGGATCGACCTGCGCTACCTCCGCCGTCCTGGCAGGCCGCCCCGTCACCATCGCCACGACCGCACCGATGATCAGCGCGGAGGCCAGCAGGGTGCGGAATGTGATCTGCTCATGGACGAACACCGATCCCAGCGCCACCGCGACCACGGGGTTGACATACGCGTACGTGGCGACCGTGGAGACCGGCGCGTGGTTGAGGAGCCAGGTGTAGGAGGAGAAGGCGAGGAGGGACCCGAAGACCACGAGATAGCTGAGCGCGAGGAGTGAGGCCGCCGAGACGTGACCCGTATCGACCTGGGCGGGTTCGCCGATGACCAGCCCGGCCACCGCCAGCATGATCCCGCCGGCGAGCATCTCCATCCCCGTGCCAAGGAGGCCGGAACGGGGCATGGGAGCGTACAGGGCGTAGACCGAGCCGGCGGACCAGCAGATCGCGGCGAAGACCGCCAGCCCGATGCCGAGCGGGTTGATGGACGCGACACCATTCAGCGGGGCTAGGAGGACGAGGATGCCCACGAAGCCGGCCGCGACGCCACCGATGGCGAGCGGACTCGGCCGGCGACGGGTGACGAAGGCGTCGAAGAGGCTCATCCAGATCGGGACGGCCGCGATGAGGACGGCCGCGATCCCCGAATCGACGTAGCGCTCGGCCTGGGAGACGAAGCCGTTGCCGCCGAACAGCAACAGCCCGCCAATGATCGCGGCCGAGCGCCAATGCCGCCAGGTCATCGGCTCCAGCCGAGTCGCGGGCCGGCTCAGGCGGGCGCGAAGCCATAGGAAGCCAAGCATCAGGGCACCCGCCACGAGGAACCGAGCGCTCGCGGCCAGGAAGGGCGGCAGGGTCTCGACGACGAACCGAATGGCAAGGTAGGTCGAGCCCCAGATCACGTAGACGACCAGCAGGTTGATCGCCACCGGGAGGGGGCCGACCGCCTGCGTGCGGGCGCGGGCCATCAGGCTATTCTGGCGGTCGGCTCCCCGGCATGCGTCTGCCGGTCGGGCGGGCAGCGGGCAGACAGGTGTCGAGCCGTTGGCCCCGCGTTCGTCGTAGATATCGAGTGCGGCATGTGCATGCAACGCCGCAGCGTCCAACAGGGTGAGAAGGAGCACGACGCGCCGATGAAATACATGGTCATGATCGCCAACACCGAGGAAGGATGGTCCGCTCTGCCGGATGGCGAGCAAGCCGCCCTCTACGGTCGAATCTCATCCTGGTGGGACGAGCAGACAGCCGCCGGCAAGATCGTTGGCGGTCATCAGCTCCAGGGAGCTGATACTGCGACCACCGTCCGGCGCGACCTGGCCGGCAACGCGACCGTCACCGACGGTCCGTTCCTCGAGGCGAAGGAGGTCGTCGGGGGCTACGCGGTCATCGACGTGGCCGATCTCGACGAGGCGATCGCGCTCGTATCGGAGTGGCCGGCACCCGACATCCTGGAGATCCGCCCGATCAGCAACCGCATGTAGGGAGCTGCCGTGGCGTTGGAGCGGCCGAG
Source organism: Chloroflexota bacterium (assembly GCA_030774475.1). Classification (GTDB taxonomy): domain Bacteria; phylum Chloroflexota; class Limnocylindria; order QHBO01; family QHBO01; genus CF-82. The sequence continues at coordinate 39,383 of JALYLB010000180.1, forward strand.
CCGGACCGCAATTGATGCACAGCTGGCCGAGACGGTTCGGGAGGAGCGAGGTCGCCTCGTGGCCTCGCTGGTCCGCATCCTCGGGGACTGGGACCTCGCCGAGGAGCTGGTCCAGGAGGCCCTGGTCACCGCGCTCGAGACCTGGCCGCGTGACGGTCTGCCGCGCAACCCGGGTGCCTGGCTGCTCACCGCCGCGCGGCGTCGCGCGATCGATCGGCTGCGGCGCGATGCGCGGTACCGCGAGCGGCTGGCGCTGATCGGCGAGGAGCTGCGGACGATGGGGAGCCACAGCACCGTCCTGGCCGGCCCGCTGGCCCAGGACGACCGACTGAGGCTGATCTTCACCTGTTGCCACCCTGCGCTCGCTCGCGAGGCGCAGGTCGCGCTCACGCTGCGCACGGTGGTGGGCCTCGAGACGCCTGCGGTGGCGCGCGCCTTCCTCGTCCCCGAGGCGACCATTGCGCAGCGCATCGTGCGGGCGAAGCGGAAGATCCGCGACGCGGGAATCCCGTTCCGCATTCCCGAACCGTCAGAGCTGCCCGCTCGCCTCGAGCAGGTGCTCAGCGTGCTGTACCTCGTCTTCAACGAGGGGTACCTGGCGAGCGGCGGCGAGTCGCCCGAGCGTCGGGAGCTGGCGCGCGACGCGGCCTGGCTCGCCTCGCTGCTTGCCCGCCTGATGCCTGACGAGGCGGAAGTGCTGGCCCTCCTGGCTCTCATGCGCCTGCACCTGGCGCGGGCCGACGCCCGTTTCGCGCCGGACGGCTCACTCGTCCTGCTGCCCGACCAGGATCGGAGCGCGTGGGATCGGGCGGCGATCAGCGAGGCGACTGAGATGCTGGACCGCGCGCTTCGGATGCGTCGTCCGGGTCCCTACCTGCTGCAGGCCGCGATCGTCGCCTGCCACGCGATGGCTCCGAGCTACGACGCCACCGACTGGGACGAGGTGGTGGCCCTCTACGACCAGCTCCTTCGTGTCACTCCAACGCCGGTCGTCGCCCTCAACCGCGCCCTCGCGGTCGCGGAGCTGCATGGACCACAGGCCGCCCTCGAGGCACTCAGCCCGCTGGAGGAGCGCCTTGCCGACTATCACCTCTACCACGCCGCGCGGGGAGCGCTCCTGCGGCGGCTTGGCCGGATCGACGAGGCGCGGACGGCCGAGCGCCGTGCCCTGGAGCTGACCGCCAACCCGGCCGAGCGCCGGTTGCTCGAGGAACGCCTGGCCGCCGTGAACTGAGCCGGTCAGCCGCCCGGCAGGTGGCGCTCCGGGGGCCCCACGTAGTGGACCTCCGGCCGGATGAGGACGTTCGCGGCCGCCTGTTCGAGGGCGTGGGCGGTCCAGCCGGCGTGACGCGCCAGCGCAAAGACGGCCGGGAAGAGGTTCGGCGGCAGCCCAACCCCCTGCAGCACGGCCGCCGCGTAGTACTCGACGTTGGTCTTGATCGGATAGTCGGGCTTGCGCTCGGCGAGCAGGCGAAGAGCGATCTCCTCCACGGCAACCGCGGTCTCCATCCAGGACGCGACGGAGCCGAGGCGGGAGGCAACGTCGCGAAGCGCTGCCGCGCGCGGGTCGTACGCGCGGTAGACCCGGTGCCCGAATCCCATGAGCCGTTCGCCGCGATCAAGCGCGGCGCGGATCCAGGCTTCCGCCTGGGCAGGCGAGCCCATCTCGTGGAGCTGGTTGACGACCTCGGACGGGGCGCCGCCGTGGAGCGGGCCCTTGAGCGCGCCGATGGCGCCCGAGACGGCGCTGGCGAGGTCCGAGTGGGTCGAGATGATCACCCGAGCCGTGAAGGTCGAAGCGTTGAACCCGTGCTCGGCTCCGACGATGAAATACGCCTCCAGGGCCCGCGCCGCGGCTGCGTCGGGAGGCTCGCCGTGCAGCTGGTAGAGGAATCCGGCCGGCAGCGCGAGCGCAGGATCCGGCTCGACCGGTTCGTTCCCCTCGCGCAGTCGACCGAAGGCGGCGAGGATCGACGGTGCGGCGGCGGTGAGGACGCGCGCCTGCTCTACGGTGGGCGGCCAGCTGCTCCCGGTGACCGCCCCCCAGGCCGAGATCCCGGTGCGTAATGCGTCCATGGCATTCGTTTCCGGCGGGAGGCGGCGAAGGATCTCGACCACCGCCTTCGGCAACGGCGCACAGGCGAGGAGCGCGGAGCCCGGCCAGTCAGCGGTCCACAACAGCTCGGCGACCTGGGCGTACGTGCCGCGGGCGACCAGCTCCCCGATCGGATACCCGCGATAGAGCAGCCGGCCTCGCTCGCCGTCGATCCTGGCCAGGGAGGTCTCGCCCGCAATGATCCCCTTGAGCCCTGGCGAATAGGCTGGCTGCACGTCATTCATCGGTCCGGCGGAGTCTAGACCGATCTGTTCAGCGCCTCGCTGGTAACGCCTCTCGCTCGGCGTCCGTCGAATGGGCAACCCGGTCCGGCATCGGACCCAAGATGGAGTCCCTCATGATCGCCCGCCTATTCATGACTCCCCTTCGAGCCTCAGCAGCGCTCCTCCTGGCCATCGGCCTCGCCGCCTGCAGCGCGTCGCCGTCGCCCACGCCAAGCGTCGCTGATAGCGCCCGGGGGTCCGCCGCGTCGGCGAGCGCCACCGATTCCGCCGCACCCGACAGCTCGGGCGAACCATCGGAGAACCTCCCACCGTTCGTCTGCTCCCTGCCGGTCCAGGCCGCCGCGACGATCGGCCGCGCCCAGATCTCCGACATCGGCGTCGGGACGCACCCCGGGTACGACCGCATCGTCTTCAGCTTCGCCGCCGGGCTTCCCGAATACACGATGAAGTCGGCCAGCCCGCCCTTCACCCGGGACCCGAGCGGCCTGGCGATGCAGGTCGAGGGCAGCAGCTTCCTGCAGATCACGCTGCACGGCGGCACCGTGCAGACGCCTGGAGGCGGCACGTCGTACGCGGGCGCGACCAGCTTCACCACGCGCTTCCCCACGCTGGTCGACTTCGAATCCGGTGGCGATTTCGAGGCGGTTGCGACCTGGTATGTCGGCATGACCAAGAACGCCTGCGTCCGCGTCCTGACCCTGGGCGGTCCGAGCCGACTGGTCATTGACCTGCAGCACTGATCTGCAGGGTCCCCGCCCAAGGCGGACGCGGTCGGCCCCTCGCGGGGTAGGATCGGCGACATCAGCATCCCCCAAGGAGACCTCATGGCCGACCGACCCGCGCCACCATCGGGCGCCCTCGACACGACCAAGGCGTACACCGCGCGATTCAAGACCGAGCGCGGTGAGATCGTGGTCGAGCTGTTCGCCGACCGAGCACCGCTCACCGTCGAGAACTTCGTGAACCTGGCGCGTGCCGGCTTCTATGACGGCACCACCTTCCATCGCGTCATCCCCGATTTCATGGCCCAGGGCGGTGACCCCACCGGGTCGGGCCGCGGCGGACCGGGCTACCAGTTCCGTGATGAATTCCACCCCGAGCTGCGGCACACCGGTGCGGGCATCCTGTCGATGGCCAATGCCGGAGCGAACACCAACGGCAGCCAGTTCTTCATCACCCTCGCCGCCACTCCGCACCTCGACGACCGGCATTCGGTCTTTGGTCGGGTGACCGCCGGGATGGACGTCCTGCGATCAATCCGCGAGCGCGACCCGCAGAACGACACCGGGCCGGGTGACCGGATCGAAACGGTGGAGATCACCGAGTCGGGCGCCTAACGCGCGGCGGTCGACAGCTCGTCGGCAGGCATGGCGCGATACGTGTCGATCCAGGCGAGGACCTCGTCTGCGTACCGGTTCGACTGGTTGTAGGCAATCAGCGAGCGGCGCAGCTGGACCCGATCGCGGTAGTCGCCGGGCTCACGCAGGCAAAGGTGGGCGGCCGCCGTGAGAGAGGCGTCGTAGAGGTTGTTCGGGTCCTTCCGGCCGTCGCCGTTGCCATCCCGACCCAGCTCCCGCCAGGTGCTTGGGATGAACTGGAGGGGGCCCACCGCATGATCCCAGTGGGTGTCGCCGTCAAGCTTGCCCTTGTCCGTGTCGACGATTGCCCGCGTCCCTGCGGTTCCGTCGAGCGGCGGGCCAACGATCGGCGGCTCGATGGTGCCGTCGTTCGCGAAGGTCCGTGGTCCGTTGATCCGGCCGTGATCGGACTCGACCTTGGCAAGGGCGGCCAGGATCTCCCACTCCACGTTGCAACCTTTCCGAATGCTCGGGGCGGCGCGTGATGCGGCGCGGTAGGCCGCCAGCGCAACCGAGGGAATGCGTCGGCCGGAGACATCGAGGTTCGGAAGGATGAAGACGACCACGATGCCTGTCACCAGCAGCAGGCCGCCGACGACGACGGCCGTGAATCGAGGACCGCGCCGTCGTCGCCGGCGCGCGGGGATTGCGGGCATCCGGCACAGGCTGCCACACGAGGCGGCTGCCCGCTGCGTCCAACCCGTGGCCGATCGTCCGCGAATGCCCTCGGCGAACACATCAAGCGCGAGATGAGGCGCAGCGTTCGGCTTGAAGAGCTCGATCGGCAACCCCTGCCAGGGCTGGATGCTCCCGACCGGGTGACATTCACCACCGACGGCAGCGCGGTGACGTACCTCTATGGCCACCCGGGCGCCAGCCGCGGCGTTTGGCGTCATGAGCTGGCGAGCGGCAAACGGCGGGTGCTCATTGAGCCGGCTGAGCCGATGGACCCGGTCGTCGGGGTGAAGGATGAGCTGAGGCGCCAGCGCATCCACGATCGCGGTCGAGGGATCGCAGAGTACCAGCGCGCTGATCGAGCCGACGCCATCCTTGCCGTTGTCTACGGCCGATGCCTGCTCTCGGTCGACGGCTCGCCCGGCGCGCAGCTCGCCGGTATCGATGCCGCCGAGGCAGCCGCGCTCTCACCGGACGGCAAGCGGGTGGCCTGGGTCGGCGCCGGCGACCTGTTCGTCGTTGAAGCAGGGCGGCGCGGCGCGGGAGTCAGCAGCCGCGTGACGAGCGATGCTGCCGACGGCATCTCCAATGGACTGCCCGACTACGTCGCGGCGGAGGAGCTCGATCGCTTCGAGGGGATGTGGTGGGACAGCTCCGGCGATGCGATCCTCTTCGCCCATGTCGATGAGCGCGCGATCCCGGCAATCGAGATCCCGCATCCGGGCACGAATCCGCCCCGCACGGAGGTCCATCGCTACCCTTTCGCTGGCGGCCCGAACGCCTCGATCGAGCTCAGGGTCGCGTTGCTCGGCGCGAGCAGAGGCGCCGGACCCTCCTGGCGTCGGGTCCCGATCGATGTGGGTGACGGGTACCTGGCGCGCGTCGTCGCGCATCCGCTTGGCGGGTGGTTGGCTGCCACACTGCCCCGCGACCAGCGGTCCCTCCAATGGTCCCGGATCACGGCGGACGGGGAAGCGGCAGGACTGTGGATCGAGCGAGCGGAACCATGGGTGAACCTCGACGCGCTGACGCGTCCCCTCGCCGACGGGCGCGTCCTGCGTGGGACGGATGAGAGCGGGTTTCGCCAGCTCGAGATCCGCGAAGCCGATGGATCGTCACCGCGTCGCCTGACCGCGGGAGACTGGGTGGTGACCGATGTCGCGCACGTCGACGAGGGTCGAGGCGAAGTGCTCGTGGTGGGCACCGCTGACGGGGTCCGCGAGCGGCACCTGTACGCCATCCCACTGGATGCTCGGCAGCCCATCACCAGGCCGGTGCGCCTGACGAACGAGCCGGGGTGGCATGCGATCGCGGTCAGCGACGACGGCGAAGCGTGGGCGGACACGTTTTCGGATCGGTCGAGTGCGCCGCGGGTGGTCGTTCGCGCCAGGAACGGGCAGACGAAGACCATCATCCATGAACCGAGCGCCGATGCTGCCTCCCTGGGCCTCGTCATTCCCGAGCTGCTCGAGGTCCCGGCCGACGACGGCACCCAGCTCCAGGTCGCTCTCTTCCGACCTCCGGACCCCGAGGCCACCCCGCCGCCCGCCATCGTGTGGGTCTACGGCGGTCCCCACTCGCAGCATGTCGGTGAATGGTGGGAGACGACCATGCTGCCCATCTACCAGGCGCTGGTTCGCGCCGGCTTCGCCGTCGTGGTCGCCGATAACCGGGGGACGGCCAACCGCGGTCTCGCCTTCGAGGCGCAGATCGCCGGGGCGCTGGGCACGGTGGAGGTGGACGACCAGGCGCGGGTCGTCACCTTTCTTGCCGATCGCGGCGACCTGGACGCCGGCCGGGTTGGGATCACGGGGGGCAGCTACGGGGGGTACCTGACGATCATGGCCATGCTCCGCCGCTCCGACCTCTTCCGAGCAGGCGTGGCCCTCGCGCCGGTCGTTGACTGGGACGGATACGACACCGCGTACACCGAGCGCTACCTCGGAACGCCGGCTGCCAACCCGACCACCTACCAGGAGGCTTCGCTGCTACCGCGAGTGTCGGCGCTCCGCGGACCACTGCTCGTCACGCATGGCGCCATCGACGAGAACGTCCATCTGCGCCACACGCAGCGGCTTGGCGAGGCGCTCGCGCACGTCGGGCGTGAGCTCGACGTGGTCGTCCTTCCCGGGCAGCGCCATCTCGTATCGTCGCCGCGGGCTCTCCTCGCCCGCGACCGTCGGACCGTCGCCTTCCTGTGCCGATCGCTCGGCGTGCCCGTGCCCGAGGACCTCCCAACGGGCGATCCAGACCGAGGTCAGGCGGCCTCGTAGAGGAGCCGGAAGGTCGCTGCGGGGTCGGGGGCGAATTCGGTTCGGATCCCGCAGGCGCTGCAGACGATCTCGTCTGAGATCTCGTCGACCTCGAACGCCACATCGTCCTGGCACCACGGGCAGTCAAGCTGAATGGTCATGCGCCGATCCTGAGCCGGTCCTGCGACACCTTGCTTGTCGCGATCGAACAGCCGCGCCCGCGTACGCGGACCGTGGTACTACTTGCGTGTTTGCGCAAGTAGTGACAAACTAGACGCCGATGGACGCCACCACCTCCAACGACCTGCTCCGCTCGCGCACTGCGGCGATCGCCAGGGCACTCGCCGATCCCAAGCGTCTGTGCGTCGTGGAGGAGCTCGCGAACGGCGAGCGTTCGGTGAGCGACCTCAGCCGATGCATCGGCTGCCAGGTCCCGAACATGAGCCAGCACCTCGCGGTGCTGCGCAGCGCGGGGATCGTCATCAGCCGACGCGATGGGAGCAGCGTCTTCTATCGGCTGGTCGACAACAGCGTCCTCGATGCCTACCGCCTCCTCCAGCAGATCGCCCAGTAGCGACCCAACCCAACCCGAAAGGAACGTTCAGATCCATGTCCAACATCCGCGAAGTCACCGACGCCACCTGGGACGAGGTCGTCCTCAAGAGCGACAAGCCGGTGATCGTAGATTTCTGGGCGGCCTGGTGCGGCCCGTGTCGCATGGTCGCGCCGGAAGTGGAGAAGCTCGCGGAGAAGTACGCGGGTAAGGTCGACGTCGTCAAGCTCGACGTGGACGCGAATCCACACACCTCGATGCACTACGGGATCATGAGCATCCCCACCGTGGCGATGTTCAAGCCAGGTGAGGCCCCTCGCGCCGCCGTCGGCTTCCGGCCGCTGGCACAGCTCGAGGTGGCCTTCGGCCTGGAGGCGCTGGCCGCCCCCTCGCCGAGCGCACCGTCGCCCACCACCCCTTCCGCGTAGCAACCCTCGAAGCGCGCCACGTGGCGCCCAGGCGCTCGCCCCCATGCGGGGCGGGCGCCTTGCCGTGTTCGGGCATACTGCCGCCGTGATCCGGCCGATGGCGCGACCGATGCTCGCCGTCCTCGCCGCGACGCTGATCGGGGGGATGAGCCTCTTTCGCCCGCCCGTGACGCGCGCGGCCGACGTCGGGCTGCAGATCGTCACCCAGGCGCACTACACCGCGCAACCCGCCCAGAAGCGCGTGCATGTCGCGGTCGACGCGGTCGCGACCAACGTCACGCCCGACCCACCCGGCGGCCGCTACTACTACACCGAGGCGCACTTCGCCGTGCAGCCCGCCATCCGCAACCTCGCCGCCAATGAGGGCGACCGGACTCTGGTGGCAAGCGTTGCCTCGAGCTCCAAGGAGTTCACCGCCATCGACGTCGCGTTCGAGACGAGCCTCTTCCACGCCCAGTCGATCACCTTCCGATTCAGCTTCGACATCGTGGATCCGGGGGGCGTGCCGCAACGCGACGTGCGCGTGGCGTCGAGCCTGGTCGCGTTCCCGGTGTGGGCCTTCGGCAGCCAGAACACGCCGGGAAGCTCGGTCTCGGTGGTCATGCCCGCCCAGTACACGACCACGGTGGTCGCCGGGACGATGTCGACGGCAAGCGGGCCCAACGGAACGACCGTGCTCACCGCCACCCGGATCCCCGACCCCGAGGCGTTCTTCGCCTACCTCACCGCCGAACGCCCCGGAGCCTTCGTCGATTCGACCGCCTCCGCCCGACTTTCGAGTGGGGCGGTCACCGTCAAGATCCGGGCATGGGAAGACGACCCCGACTGGGGGAAGCACGAGCGGCAGCTGATCAGTGACGGCCTCCCGGAGCTCCAGGCGCTCATCGGCCTGCCCTACCTGGTCCACGGGCAGCTGATCGTGGAGGAGGCCGCGGTGGCCCGGCTCGGTGACTACGCCGGGGTCTACAACAACGAGACGGAGATCATGCGCGTCCGTTATGACGCCGATGAGTACACGACGCTCCACGAGTCGGCGCACACCTGGTTCAACTCCACGCTGCTCACTGGTCGCTGGATCGGCGAGGCCTTCGCGGAGTACTACGCGGTGGAGGCCGGCAAGCGCATCGGCGCCGATGGCCAGATCTTCACCCTCACCGCGCAGCTCAACGCGGCCAAGATCCCGCTCAACGCGTGGGGCGCGATTGGCGAGGAGACGCAGCTCACCGAGGACTACGCCTACGCGGCCACCTACCGGCTCGCCCAGCTGATCGCTGATCGGGCCGCGGTGGTGGGGCTGCAGCGGGTGTGGCGAGCAGCGCATGAGGGCGAGGGCTCCTACCAGCCGGCCCACGCCGGCACGACCCCCGAGAAGGGAACCGCCGGGACGGTCGAAGGCTGGCAGCGCCTGCTCGACCTGCTCGAGGAACGCACCGGCGCCAGCTATGACGACCTGTGGCAGGTCTGGGTCGTCACCCCGGCCCAGCGCCAGGAGCTCGCAGCCCGAGCTGCGGCGCGGACCGACTACGAGCGGACGGTGACCACGGCCGGCGCCTGGGAGCTGCCCTACATCGTCCGCTACGACATGGACGCCTGGCAGTTCGACGGTGCCGCCTCCCTCCTCGAACGGGCGCGCTCGGTGCTCGCCGATCGCGACCGGATCGCGACCCAGGCGACGAACCTCTCGCTCAAGGTCCCGGACCGGCTGGAGCACGAGTTCGAGGCGGCCAGCAGCTTCGACGTGCCGGCCGCGACGGCGAGCAAGGAGCTCGCCGCTCTGGGCGCGATCTCGACCGCCGGCCGGGCCCTGGCGGTCGGCGCGAACCCCGTCGAGTGGATCGGGCTGCTGGCCGCAAATCCGTCGGTCGAGCTCGGCTCGGCGCGCACCGCCTTCGAGCGGGGCGACCCCGATGCAGCCGCCGCGGACGCTCGGTCCGCGCAGACTGAGCGCGCCGCAGCTGCCGACGTCGGCCGGTTGCGCGTTGCCGTCGGCGGCGGATCGATCCTCATCCTCGATGGCCTCGCGATGGCCGGGTTGGCCCTTCGCCGCCGACGGTTGGGTCCGGGCTCGGTCGCCGCGCCGTCGGCGCCGTTGGTCGATCCGCAGGACCAGCCGAGCGACGCGCCGCCACTCGCGTGACCCGAGCGCGCCGGCTACGCTGAACTGACCGTGAATGCTCCCCCCGTCCAGCGTTCGATCGTTGCCGTGCTCATCGGGACGTTCACGCTCCGCTTCTCGACGGGCCTCACCGGCACCATGCTGGCGACGTACCTGGCGCGTTTCGAGGAGCACGGCGGGCCACACGTCAGTGGCCTGGAGGTGGGCGCGCTGAGCGCTCTCTACTTCGCCTCGGAACTCATCCTCTCCCCGCTGTTCGGAGTGCTCTCCGATCGCCTCGGATCCCATCGCGTCATGCAGTGGGGACCGGTCTTCGGTGCGATCGCGGTGGTAATGACCGCGGTCAGCACCCATTCCGTCCTCATCGGGATGCTCGGCCTCGTCGGGATCCTCTTCTGGCTGGGTGGCACACGGCTGCTGGAGGGTGCCGCGGCGGGTGCCAGTATCCCTTCGATTCTCGGCTACATCGCGAGCGCCAGCTCGGGAGATGAAGGTCTACGCGGTCGCGTGGTCTCCCGCTTCGAGGCCGCCACCCTGGCAGGGCTCGGGCTGGGCGTCGTGGCTGGACCGGCCCTCTTCGGCCTCATCGGGCCGGTTGCGTTCCTGGTGAACGCCCTCATCTACGTCTGCTCATTCGTCATCTACCGCTGGGGCGTCGTCGAGCTTCCCAACGAGGCGCGTCTGCGCACCGGCGAGGCTCGCCAGCGCTTCCAGCTCGCCTCCTACCTCGCCCTGCTGCGAAGCAGTGCGGTCTGGCTCTTGGCGCCGACCTGGATTGCGCTCAACGCCGTCATCGGTTCGTGGACCAGCCAGTCGGTGTTCCAGCTCGTCCAGAAGTCGCGTGTGCCTCGCTTCCCGAACCAGGTCCTGAGTGGCGGCGTCGAACCGATGAGCGTCTCGATTGGCGCCGCCATCGGACTTCTCATCTTCTTGGCCGGCCTGGTCTTCTGGGGAAACCGCTTCAAGCGATTCAGACGCACCACGATCATCGGCTTCGGGATCGCCGGCGGGTTCGCGATGCTCGCGGGCGTCGCGGGGCTCAACCACAGCCAGGCGCTGCCGTGGCCGGCGATCGCCATGCTCGCGACCGCCCTGGGCGCAGGACTGTTCGTGCTCGCCGGCGCGACACCGGCCGCACTCGGCCTGCTTGCCGATATCACCGAGGCACACCCGGAAGATCGCGGCGCGATGATGGGTCTGTACTCCGTCTTCCTGGGCGTGGGACAGATCGTCGGCAGCCTGTCGGCGGGGTTCGGTGCCGACAAGCTCGGGATCGACGGGCTGATCCTGGTGAGCCTCATCCTGCTGGCCATCGCCGTCATTCCGCTCGGGCAGCTTCGGGGCTCGGAGCACATCGTCGACTCGCATGGCGAAGCCGGGCGCAGGCGCGCGGTCACCTGACCGAGGCGGGACCACCGCCTCCGTTATCCTTCGCTGACCCATGCGACTCTCGAAGCTCTTCTTTGCCACGCTGCGCGACGACCCGGCCGAGGCCGAGATGGCGTCGCACAAGCTGTTGGTCCGCGCCGGGTACGTCCGCCAGCTGGGCGCCGGGATCTACACCCTGCTCCCACTCGGCTGGCGGGTGAGCCGGCGGGTCGAGCAGGTCATCCGCGAGGAGATGGACGCCATCGGTTGCCAGGAGATGTCGATGCCGGTCGTCCACCCGGCCGACCTGTGGCGCGAGAGCGGGCGCTACCAGAAGATCGGGCCGGAGCTCGTGCGCTTCAAGGACCGCGGCGGACGGGACATGGTGCTCGCCATGACCCACGAGGAGGTGGTCACCGATCTGCTCCGCGACCTCGTCTCGAGCTACCGGCAGCTGCCCCTCCTCGTCTACCACTTCCAGACGAAGTTCCGCGACGAGCCGCGCTCGCGCGGCGGCCTCATCCGGGTGCGCGAGTTCGTCATGAAGGACAGCTACTCCTGCGACCTCGACGCCGACGGCCTCGATCGGAGCTACCAGCTGCACTACGAGGCCTACACGAGGATCTTCGAGCGCCTTAGCCTCGACGCGATTCCGGTAGGAGCCGATGTGGGCATGATGGGCGGCAGTCTGGCCCACGAGTTCATGTTGCTCAACGAGTTCGGCGAGGACACCCTCGTGATCTGCGAGCGCGGCGACTTCGCTTTCAATCAGCAGATTGCCGTGGTCGGGAAGCCGGAGCCTCCCGCAGAGGAGCCGATGGCGATCGAGGAGGTCGCGACGCCCGGCGCCGCGACCATCGCAGACCTTGCAGCGTTCCTGGGGATCGGCGAGGACCGAACCGCCAAGGCCGCCTTCTTCGTCACGGGCGACGGGCGGCTGGTGACGGTCATCGTGCGTGGCGATTACGAGGTCAACGAGACCAAGCTGGCGAACGCGATCAAGGCGACGGCCCTGCGACCCGCGCAGGCCGAAGAGATCCGCGCCGCCGGAATGGAGCCCGGCTATGGCTCCCCCATCGGCGCCCACGACACGCTGGTCGTCGTCGACGAGCTCGTTGCGCGCTCGCCCAACCTCGTCGCGGGTGCCAACCGCCCGGGATTCCACTTCCGCAACGTGAACGTCGGGCGTGACTTCACCCCCGACATGGTGATCGACGTGGTGAACGCCCGGGCCGGAGACCCGTGCCCGGCATGCGGCACCCCCGTGGTCCTGCGCAACGGGATCGAGCTCGGCAACATCTTCAAGCTGGGAACCGACTTCTCCGTCCCCATGGGAGCGACCTACCTGGGCGAGGACGGAACCCGGCATCCGATCGTCATGGGCAGCTACGGGATTGGCCTGGGGCGTGCGATCGCCTGCATCGTCGAGGCGCACCACGACGCGAAGGGGATCGCCTGGCCCGCATCGGTGGCTCCCTATCCTGCCCACCTGGTGACCGTCTCCGGCGCGCGGGAACCACGGGTGATCGAGGAGGCGGACGGGCTCTATCAGCGCCTCGCCGACGCCGGCGCTGAGATCCTGTATGACGACCGGGACGAGTCGCCGGGAGTCAAGTTCACCGACGCCGAGCTGCTCGGGATGCCGCTGATCGTCACCATCTCGCCCCGCTCGCTGGCGGCGGGCGGCGCCGAGGTCACCGTGCGGGCGACGGGCGAGCGCTCAGTCCGGCCGATCGCGGATGTCGAGGCGCAGCTCACGGGCGCCTGACGCTCGTCCTCCGCACCCTCGTCCGGCGACCTAACGGAGCTGCGGCAGGACCTCAGCTCCGACCCGCTCGAGGTTTGCGAGGTCGCTTACTCCACGCACGCTGAAGATCACGTGCTGGACGCCGGCATCGCCGAGGGACCCGAAGCGGTCCACGACCTGCGCGGGTGACTCGCGCTCCATGTCCACGCCCTGCAGTGTGCTGCGCTCGATCTCGTCGTACGGCCGGCCGAGGCGCTCGCAGTGTTCGCGCAGGACCGCGAACTTATGGGTGAGGCGAGCCGGGTCGCCGAACTGGTTCGTCCCATCCGCGTACTGAGCGACCAGGCGGAGCGTCTTCCGCTCACCGCCGCCACCGATCATGATCGGGACCCGTGGCCGAGAGATGGCCTGGGGAGAGTTAAGCAGCCGGGTGGCGCTGAAGTGCTTGCCGTCGTGGCGTCCCTCGCTGCCGCGCCCGCCCTGCCACATCTGATCAGCGATCTGCAGCGTCTCCTCGAGCATCTCGAAGCGATCCCGGAGCGGTGGGAACGGAAATCCCAGGGCCCTGGACTCCTCCTCATTCCAGGCCGCGCCGATCCCGAACCAGGCCCGGCCGCCGGAGAGCACGTCGAGCGTGGTCGTGGCCTTGATCCACAGGCCGGGGTTGCGGTAGTGGATCCCGCCGACCATCAGGCCCAATCGGGCCCGCTGCGAGTGGGCGGCCATGAAGCCGAGGGCGGTCATCCCCTCGAGCATGGGTGCCTCGGGGGGTCCACCCCCACGGATCTGGAAGAAGTGGTCCATGACCCAGATGGAGTCGAAGCCCGCCTGGTCGGCGGTCTCGACGATGCGGCCAAGGGTCGGGCCGATGGCGGCGGCGCCTCCGGGCCAGGTGAACGCGTTGATCTGCAGGCCGAGCTTCATTGCGGCTCCCGAGGAGGTGGTTGCGAGCGAAAGTATGGCGCCGATGGCGACCGTCCGCGAGGACCGCCTGATCGCGCCGCTGCCCGCGTATCCTGAGCTCCGTGGACCTGGGCATTCGCGGCCGTCGCGCGATCATCGGCGGAGCCTCGTCTGGGATCGGCGCCGCGATCGCTGGACGCCTCGCCGCGGAGGGCTGCTCGCTCCTCCTCTGGGCGCGCGGCACGGAACGGCTCGAGACGGTCGCAGCAGCGCTTCGCGAACGGCACGGAGTCGAGATCACCACGGCGGCGGTCGATGTGGGCTCGCCCGATGCTCCGGATCGGCTCCAGCACGCTGCCCAGGATGCGCTGGGCGGGGTCGACATCTGCGTCCTGAACGCCGGCGGGCCGGCCCCCGTCGACCCGCTGGCCACGTCCACAGAGGAATGGAACGCCGCCTTCACCCTGCTGGCGACCAACCCGATCCTGCTCACCAGCCGCCTCATCGGTCCCATGCGCGAGCAGGGATGGGGAAGGATCGTGGCCTGCATGTCGTGGTCGGTGAAAGAGCCGATCCCCAACCTCGTCTACTCGAACGCCGGCCGTTCCGCGCTCGCGGCCTGGATGAAGACCGTGGCGCCGATCGTGGCGCTGGATGGCGTCACCATCAATGGGATCCTGACCGGCCCAATGGACACCCCGCGCATCGCAGAGCTGGACCAGGACCGTGCGACCCGCGAGGGGCGCGACCTTGACGAGGTCCGCGCCGAGCGGATCAAGGCCATCCCGGCCGGCCGGCTCGGCCGCACCGAGGAGGTGGCCTCGTTGGCGGCTTACCTGTGCGGCGAGGCGGCCGCGTTCCAGACCGGCACCTTCACGCTCGTCGACGGCGGGCTCGTCCGCTCCCTATAGAGCCCGCCCGCGGCCGGATCCCGACCAACGGAACCTGCCAGTCGTGCTGGCACCCTGGGTAGTGTCGAGGCTGGGAGAGGGCCGCGGAGAACGGGGGTGGCCCTGGACAGATGAGCCACCCCCAACCCCCAGCCCCCACGACGTGGATTCAGGCGGTCACTGCCTCCCGGCCGGCCTCAACCGACACCGGCACGGTGGCGCCGGTCTCCGGCTCGTAGACGACATCGGTCAATTCGCCAGCGAGGTATGCGTCGTACGCCGCCATGTCGAAGTGCCCGTGTCCTGACAAGTTGAAGAGGATCACGCGCGGCTCGCCCGCGGCCTTGGCCCGCAGCGCCTCGTCGATCGCCGCCTTGATGGCGTGACTCGACTCGGGGGCCGGGATGATCCCCTCGGTGCGGATGAAGCGCATCGCCGCCTCGAAGCACTCGTTCTGCTTATAGGCGATCGCCTCGATGAACCCCTGATCATACAGGTGGCTGACCAGCGGGGCCATGCCGTGGTAGCGCAGGCCACCGGCGTGGATCGGCGCCGGGCGGAAGCCGTTGCCGAGGGTGTGCATCTTCAGCAACGGTGTGGTTCCCGCGGTGTCTCCAAAGTCGTACCGATACTCCCCCTTCGTCAGTGACGGGCAGCTCGCTGGCTCGACCGCAAGGAAGCGGACCGAGGAATCTCCGGCCAGCCGCTCCCGCAGGAAGGGGAATGCCAGTCCGGAGAAGTTGGAGCCGCCACCGGCGCAGCCGATGACCACGTCCGGACCCTCCCCAGCCATCTCCATCTGGCGGATCGCCTCCTGCCCCACAACCGTCTGGTGCAGGAGGACGTGGTTCAGGACGCTGCCCAGCGAGTAATTCACGTCGTCGTGGGTGGCCGCCACCTCGACCGCCTCGCTGATGGCGAGTCCCAGCGAGCCTGTCGACTCCGGATCGGACTCGAGGGCCGCACGCCCGGCGTTCGTCTCTGGCGACGGCGACGGAACGACCGAGGCCCCAAAGGCCTGGATCATCGAGCGTCGGTAAGGCTTCTGGAGGTAGCTGATCTTCACCATGAAGACCTGGAGCTCGAGGCCGAACTGCGAGGCCGCGAAGGCGAGGGCGCTGCCCCATTGGCCGGCGCCGGTCTCGGTGGCTAGCTTGCGGACGCCTTCCTGTCGGTTGTAGTAGGCCTGCGGAATGGCGGTGTTCGGCTTGTGGGACCCGGCCGGCGAGACGCCCTCGTACTTGAAATAGATGTGCGCCGGCGTGTCGAGCTCGCGCTCGAGGTTGAGCGCTCGGATGAGCGGCGAGGGCCGGTACATGGCGTACACGTCGCGGACCGGCGCCGGGATCTCGATGTACCGCTCCTGGCTCACCTCCTGGAGGATGAGCTCCATCGGGAAGAGGGGCGCCAGGGCCTCGGGTCCGATCGGCTCGCGGGTGGCCGGATGGATCGGCGGCGGGAGGGGGATGGGCAGGTCGGCGCTGATGTTGTAGTAGTGCGTCGGGATGTCCGCTTCGCTGAGCAGGAACCGGCGCTGGCTGGTCGGGGACATTGGTCTACTCCTCCGAGAACAACACGACCCCTCGCCTCAAAAGGACGAGGGGGTCGTCTCGTGGTGCCACCTTTGTTCCCCGGTGTTCTCACCCGGGCTCTTCGACCGCGGCTCGCGCCGAGCGCTCGCGACGGCCTCGGCTTTGGTATCGGTGCCTCTCCGCCGGAGGCTATTTGTCGAGACCGATCTCGCCCGATCTCGCGTTCACCGCCGGAGCTCCCGGGCCCATTCGCTGGATCGCGCAACCGCCGAGGTTCCACTGCTCTCGGCTCCCTGGAGGTCCGCCTGCTCGGCTACTCGTCCCGATCGACGCCATCTTCGATTGTGCCGCGGACCCTACGACCCGCCGGTGACCGATGTCAAGGGTCCGCGTCAGCCATTTGCGGGTCGGTCGGCGGGGGTCTGATCCACCGTCGAGGGACGAAGGGGAAGATGCGGCGGCAGGGTGACCACGAAGCAGGTCTCCCCCGGGCGTGAGGTGACGTTCATCTCTCCGTTGTGGCGCACGACCACGTTGTGCGAGATGTGCAGCCCGAGGCCGGTGCCCACCCCCGGAGCCTTGGTGGTGTAGAACGGCTCGAAGACGTGTGGCAGCGTCTCGGTTGGGATCCCGGGCCCGTTGTCGCAGATCGTGACCCGCACGCCGCCCTCGCTGGTCCGTTCTGCCCGGATCTCGAGGGCGCCACGACCCTCCATGGCATCCACCGCGTTGTCGATGACGTTGGTCCAGACCTGGTTGAGCTCCGATCCGTAGGCGTCGATCTCCGGCAGGTCCGCGGCGTAGTCGCGCATGACGTCGACCCCGGCCTTCAGCTTGTGGGCAAGGATGACGAGGGTGTTGTTGAGCCCCTCCCGCACGTCGATGCGCTGGACGGGCGCTTGGTCGAGATAGGCGTAGCTCTTCACCGCGCCGACGATCTCGCTGATCCGGTCCGCCGCAGTCCGCACCTCGCCGAGGAGCGCCCGGACGGTGTTCGTCTGGGCAAGCCACGCGCCTGCCTCGGCGGACTGCGCGGGCTCGAGGCCTGCAAAGGCCGATGCCAGCTGGTCGGGCGTCCAGCCGGCATCCACCAGGGAGGCGGCAAGCCCGGAGTCGCCGATGACCTCGACCAGCTCCTCGATCCGGTCCGAGCGATCGAGCGCCCCGAGGCTCGGCGACGGATCCTCCGGCGCGAGCTCGGTGATCCGCTGCGGAGGGTGGAGCGCATCGCGGGCGGCGATTGCGTCGGCCAGCGAGGCGACCGAACGGCGGATTGCGGCGGCCGGGTTGTTGAGCTCGTGGGCGAGGCCAGCGGCGAGCGTCCCGAGCCCGGCCAGCTTCTCGCGCTCGCGAAGCAGCGACTCGGTGGAGCGCAGCCGATCGAGCACGACCCGCAGGACCGAGAAGGCCGCCTCCGGCTCGACGGCGAAGACCGCGAGCAGCGCCTCGCGGGGGACGCGGACGACGTCGACCTCGGAGATGGCCCGCACCGAGGCGCTTCGCGGCCTGCCCTCGATGGCCGACATTTCACCCTGGATGGTTCCCGCCCCGACCCGGGCCAGCTGCACCTCCGTCCCGCCGGAGAGCTTCGTCACGTCGAGCTCGCCCGAGACCACGACGTACATCGCATCGCCAGGATCGCCCTCGCGAAGGAGGAGCTCGCCGGGGGCGAGCGTCATCGGCTCGGCCATCACCGCCAGGCGTTCCAGGTCGTGCTGCGGAAGCTGCGCGAAGAGTGGCGCGCTGCGCAGGGCGTCGATCGCCATCGGCTTCACGCCGTCGTGCGCTACAGCGAGGCCAGGTATTGGTGCACGAATTGCACCGCCATGGCGCCCTCGCCAACGGCGCTCGCGATTCGCTTGATCGAGCGGAAACGGACGTCGCCGGCGACGAAGACGCCCGGCACCGAGGCCTCGAGGAGGAACGGTTCGCGATCCGATCCCCAACCGGCCGGCGCCTTCCCATCCTGCAGCACCTCGCGACCGGAGATCACGAAGCCCGACTTGTCGCGGTCCACGAAGCCCTCGAGCCAGTCGGTGCGCGGCGACTGGCCGATGAAGACGAAGAGCGCCGCGAGCGGCAGCTCCTCGCGCGTGCCACCCGCTTCGGTGACCGTGACCACCTCGAGCTGCTGCTTCCCGTCGAGGGCGGCGATCTGGGTATTCGGGCGCAGCGCCACGTTGGGGAGAGCCCCCATCTGGTCGATCAGGTAGGAACTCATGGTCGCGGTGAGGTCAGGCCCGCGAACCAGCACGGTCACGCTCTTGGCGAACCGAGAGAGGTAGACCGCCGCCTGCCCGGCCGAATTCCCGCCTCCAACCACCGCCACGTCGAGGTCGCGGTAGAGCACCGCCTCGGTCGTGGCCGCGCCGTAGTAAACGCCCGCCCCGGCGAGGCGGGCCGCGTTCGGCAGCTCCAGCTGCCGATAGCTGACCCCGGTAGCCACCACGACCGTCTGGCAGGAGAGCTCGCTGCCGTCCGCCAGGGTCACGACTCGGTACGGATCATTGCGCCGGACCGCGACCGCCTCCTGGGGGGTGAGGATCTCGGCGCCCAGTCGGCGGGCCTGGGTCAGGCCGCGCCGTGCCAGATCGCCGCCCGAGAGTCCCGCTGGGAAGCCCAGGTAGTTCTCGATGCGGCTGGTGGTCCCTGCCTGGCCGCCCGGCGCCTCCCGCTCGACGAGGACCGTCTTGAGCCCCTCGCTCGCGCCGTAGACCGCCGCTGCCAGGCCAGACGGCCCACCTCCGACGATCACCAGGTCGTAGAACGGGAGCGCAGCCCGGGTCTGCAGGCCGACCTTCTCGGCGATCTGGAGGTTCGACGGGTCGCGCAGCACCGTCCCGTCGGGGAACAAGACGATCGGGATCGCCAGCTCCTCGACTCGGGCTGGCTCTGCCTCACCAGCGGTGACGGCGGCAGTCTCCGCGACGGCCTTGCCGTCCACGCCCTGGATGAGGGAGGTCGCCAGCCGGCGACCCTCGTCGTCGGCCTCGGGATCGAGCCAGGCGTACGGGACCTGGTTGCGGGTCAGGTAGTCGCGGATGTCGTGTCCCCGCGGCGACCAACGCCTGGCGAGAAGCCGAAGTCCCTCGAACGGCGGACGGAAGTCCGCGACCCAGTCCGAGAGAAGGTCGTCGAGGACCGGGTAGAGCTTTTCCTCGGGCGGGTCCCACGGCTTGAGGATGTATTGGTCGAGGCGAATCTGGTTGATCGCCTTGATGGCGACATCGGTATCGGCGTAGGCCGTGAGCAGGACGCGCTTGGCATCGGGCTGGAGCTCGATCGCCTGGGCCAGGAACTCGATCCCGGTCATGCCGGGCATCCGCTGGTCGACCACGAAGAGGCCGATGGCGCCGCCGCGCACGGTCAGCTGGCGCACGGCGTCGAGCGCTTCTGCGCCCGAGGTGGCGGCAACGATCCGGTAGTCCTTCCCGTAGCGGGCGCGCATGTCGCGCTCGACCGCCCGCAGCACCGGGGCGTCATCGTCGACCGCCAGGATGACCGGCTTGTTGCTCGGGGTGGCCATGGCCGCAGTGTAGGGCCCGCGCGGTCGCGTAGCATCCGCCCGGTGAGCCGGATCGAGCATGCCGATGTGGTCATCGTGGGCGGCGCCATCATGGGCAGCAGCGTCGCCACGTTCCTCGCGCGCCGCGACGATTGGCACGGCCGGGTGGTGGTCGTCGAGCGCGATCCGACCTACCGCACCTCGTCGACGACCCTCTCCGCGGCCTCGATTCGGCTCCAGTTCAGCACGGAGCTGAACATCGAGATCAGCCGCTTCGGCATCTCGCTGATCAAGCACCTCGATGAGTGGCTTGGCGTCGACGGCGATCCGCTGCTGACCATTGATTTCGTGGAGGGCGGTTACCTCTTCCTGGCAAGCGAGGCGGGGCGGGCGATCCTCGACCACAACCACGCGGTCCAGCGGGCGCACGGTGCCTCCGTCGTGCTCCTCACCCCGGAGGAGCTCCAGGCGCGGTTCCCCTGGATGCACGCCGAGGACCTTGCCGGAGGCTCACTCGGCCTCGCCGACGAGGGCTGGTTCGACGCGCATGCCCTCCTCCAGGCGTTCCGGCGCAAGGCTCGCTCACTCGGGGTGGAGTACGTCGCCGGCGAAGTCGCGGCGATCGAGCTCCAGGGTGGGCGCGCGGCGGGTGTGCGTCTCGCTGACGGCCGCGCCCTCGGCTGCGACTGGCTGGTCGATGCAGCCGGACCGCGCGCCGCCGATGTTGCCGCCATGGCCGGGATCGAACTGCCGGTACGCCCGCGGAAGCGCTACGTCTACCACTTCGACTGCCGGACCCCGGTCGCAGGCGCTCCGCTGACGATCGACGTCAATGGCGTCTATTTCCGGCCCGAGGGTCCAGCGTTCATCGCCGGATATTCACCCCGCGAAGGCGAGCCGGACCCCGATACGCTCGACCTGGAGCTCGATCGGCGACCGTTCGAGGAGGTGATCTGGCCGACGCTCG
Source organism: Chloroflexota bacterium (assembly GCA_030774475.1). Lineage (GTDB taxonomy): Bacteria > Chloroflexota > Limnocylindria > QHBO01 > QHBO01 > CF-82. Next base: position 60,017 of record JALYLB010000180.1, read on the forward strand.
CTCACAGGGTGCCGGCGTTCGAGGCGATCCGGCTGCTCGATGCATGGGCCGGGCACTACGAGGTCAACACCCTCGACCACAACGCGATCCTAGGCCCGCATCCCGAGATCGAGAACCTCCTCTTCGCCAACGGCTTCTCGGGACATGGCTTGCAGCAGGCCCCGGCGGTCGGGCGCGGCCTGGCCGAGTGGATCGCCACCGGCAGGTACCAGACGCTCGACCTCTCGCCGCTGGGATTCGGTCGCATCGCCCGCAACGAGCCAGTCCGCGAGCTGAACGTCGTCTAGTCCGCGGCGTACCATCCGGCCATGGTTCGACCGCGGATCGCCGTCACGCTCAGCAATTCCGATCGCGCCGCCAATCCTGCGGTGGCCGTAGAGAAGAACGGGCGCTACCTGTCCGCGATCGAGCGCCACGGGGCGACCGCGGTGCCCCTCGACGAACGGGTCCCGGAGCGAACCCGGGACGAGGCCCTGGCCGCGATGGACGGCCTGCTCATCACCGGCGGCGCCGACCTGGACCCGGCCCTTTACGGTGAGGCGCCCGATGGCGCCAATCCCGCAGACCCCGGTCGTGATGCCCTGGATGCGGTGGCATTCGAAGCGGCCAACGAGCGAGGCGTCCCGGTGCTCGGAGTTTGCCGCGGGCTGCAGGCGATCAACGTCTTTTCCGGTGGGCGCCTGGTTCAGCACCTCGCTCATCACGAGTCACCGCCGTACCCGGCCCGGTCGGCCGAGGCGACCCGCCACCTCCTGGAGCTGGCACCCGCTAGTCGGCTCGCCACGATCCTCGGAGGCGCGAGCCAGCTCGAAGTCAACTCCTTCCATCACCAGGCGGTGGCGCAGGACGGACTCGCAGCCGGCCTGCGCGCCTCTGGGCTCGCGCCGCACGAGGGTGGCGAGCTGATCGAGGCGCTCGAGTCCGAGGATCCGGATCGCTGGCTCGTTGCGGTCCAGTGCCACCCAGAGCGTGTCGAGAGCACTCCAGCCGTGATGGACGCCCTGTGGACCGCCTTCGTGGCCGCTGCCGCAGAAAAGATGGGCAGCGCCGCGCGGCCGGCATAGATAGACGTCCTCGGCCTTCGTCGTCGGGCGCTTTCCGCGGCGCGGAATATCTGTCGCCCGTCAAGTCTCGGTCCGTGCTCCAGACATCAAGCGTTTCGCAGGGCGGCACGTCCGAGGACCGGACAGCCGGGCTCGCGCGTCGGAAAGACGTTCGGTCCGCACCAGGCGACAGATATTCCCCAGGGCGTCAACGGCGGTGGGCGGTGGGAGGTGGGAGGTGGGCTGAGCCGATCAGCGCTCGAGCGTCGGTCCGAGCAGGAGCGGAGAGCCCAGCTTGTCCTCGTAGCGCGGCCGAAGGCGCGCGAGGTTGTACATCTCCGGCACGTCGATCTTCCGGGGTCCCAGCGCCGGGTCGGGGAGCGGCGAGTGCGCGTACTTCCCGTCGCAGACGCCCACCATTCGGCCGCTCACCCCGCTGACCAGGAGGTCCATCGCCACGTTCGCAAAGGTCATGGCCACCATCTGATCGAGCGCGTCGGGGTCGCCGGAGCGCAGGTCGTAGGTGAGGTCGCTGTGCACCGACTCCACCCCGGTTCGTCGCCGCAGCTCCTCCGCCAGCGCACCACCGACGTCGATCTTGTGGCGATGCCCATACGCATCGGCTTCGCCTTCCTCCCCCAGCGTGCCGCCGCTCCAGATCGCGCCCTCGGAGGCGATGACGAAGGCGTAGCTGGACGGATTGGCGCGACGATCCTCCATGAGCAGGTCGGCGAGCGCATCGAGCTCGAAGCTCGCCTCGGGAATGACGCATCGGGCGCTCGTCACGTAGGCCGCGTACCAGGCGGTGTAGCCGCTGTTGCGCCCAAAGATGCGGAAGACGCCGATCCGCTCGTGGCTGCCGAGCGTCGTGCGCTGGCGGTTGATGAGCTCGCGGGCGCGCGTCACCGCTGAGGAGAAGCCGATGCAGTACTCGGTGCCCTGGACGTCGTTGTCCATGGTCTTGGGAATGGCGACGAGCGGGACGCCCTCCTCCCCGAGCCGATGCCCGTAGCCCAGCGTGTCGTCGCCGCCGATGGCGACCAGGCGCTCGATGCCCAGTCGCTCGAGGTTTTCGAGGACGATCGGCGTCAGGTCGTAGAGCCCTTCCGCCTTCTCGAGCGACCGCAGCCGAGCCGGATCGAGGTGCGCCGGCAGCCGAGAGGCCTTCATGCGCGCCGGGTTCGTCCGCGAGGTGTGGAGCATCGTCCCGCCGCTCCGGTCAATCGCCCGCGTCGAGCGGCGGTCGAGGGGACGGATGTAGTCGGGATCCGGCTCCGGGCCGGGCTTCTGGTGCGTCAGCCCCTCCCAGCCGCGGCGGATGCCGACCACCTCGAAGTCCTGCTCGGTGGCCCGGTAGACGACGCTCTTGATGACCGAGTTGAGACCAGGGACGTCCCCCCCGCCGGTGAGTATGCCGATGCGGGTTGCCATGCGCTCATCTTGCCGGGGTCGGGCAAGAGGCGCACCGCCCGTTCGGCATGCAACACAATGGGCCGATGTGCGGACGCTTCGCCCAGCCGCGCTCGTCCGAAGAGCTGGCGCGCATCTTTGGCGCGCGGGCCGTGACCGATCTCGCCGGCGAGCGCTTCAACGTGGCGCCGACCGATCCGGTCGCGGCGGTCGTCGAGCACCACGGTGATCGCGAGCTCGATGTCTTCCGCTGGGGCCTCGTCCCGGTCTACGCGAGCGACCCTCGCGACGGTGCTCGGATGATCAACGCCCGCGCCGAGACGATCGAGAGCTCGCCGGTGTACCGCAACGCGTTCCGCCGCTGGCGCTGCATCGTGCCCGCCGATGCCTTCTACGAGTGGCGGCGGAAGAGGGTCCCCGGGGACGCCCGTGCGACGAGGCGCCGTGGTTCGTCGGAGCCATTCGCCATCCACCGTCGGGACGGCGCTCCGCTCGCCCTGGCCGGACTGTGGGCCGTGTGGCGCAACCCGCAGACCGCGGAGCGGCTCTTCAGCTGCACGATCGTGACGACCTCCGCCAACGACCTCCTTTCCCCGCTCCATGCCCGGATGCCGGTCATCCTCGATCCGGACGACTGGTCGGCCTGGCTGGCCGAGACGACCGAGCCGAGCGACCTGCGTTCCCTCCTGGTGCCGGCTGCGGACGATCTCCTGGAGATCTTCCCCGTTTCCACCGCGGTGAACGACGTGCGGAAGAACGGACCGGAGCTCCTCCAGCCCTTGGCTGCGACAGAGCCATCCGAGCCGATGCCGTCGCCGTCTCCGACCCTGGGCCTGTGATCGTCCCCCTCCCCGCCGGCGCGATGGTCGTCCTGGTCGGCGTGGCCGGCAGTGGCAAGTCGACGCTGGCCGCCCGCCTCTTCACGCCCACCGAGGTCCTCAGCTCGGACGCGTTCCGGGCGATCGTGGCGGGCGACGAGGCCGATCAGTCCGCAACCGAGGACGCGTTCGCGCTGCTCCACGCGGCGCTGGCCGCTCGCCTGAAGCGCGGACGGCTGACCGTCGTCGACGCCACCAACGTCGAGGAGTGGGGCCGCCGTCGGCTGCTCGACGTCGCCGCGCGCTGGCGTCGCCCGGCGGTGGCGATCGTCCTGGACCTGCCACTCGAGGTGTGCCTGGCGCGCAACCTCGCGCGACCCGCGCGCCGCGTTCCCGCTCCGGCCGTGCGGCGACAGCTGCGCGAGCTCCACCGCTCGCTCCCGACGCTCGCCGAGGAGGGATTCAGCGCGGTCCACGGTCTATCGACCGCGGACGAGGTCGACAGGCTCCGGGTCGAGCGCGAGCCTCAGAGCTCGGTGGTCGTGCAGAGAGCCACGTCGCGCACGTAGTGGACGTCGCGGGCCCAGGCGCGGGCGAGGATCACGTGGAACACGGCACGGGCGTGTCCGTGCGGCAGATCTACCGTCGGGACCCACAGGCCTGGCGGATCGGCGGTGAACGCGTGGCTGGCGAGCGGGCCGCCGAACGCGTCGCCATCGGCCTCCAGGTGGCCTCGAGAGACGAGGATCTCCTCCTCCTCGCCACCGGAAACGGTGACCTTGGCATGGACCCGCAGCTCGAGGCGGACCTCCTGTACCGGGACGGGCTCTGGAGTCTCCAGGGTCACGACGCCACGGAACTGTTGCTCGATGCAGAGGGGCACCGGCTCGAGCTTCAGCTGTGCCGGGTGCGCGTCGACGTTGATCGGCGCCTCCTCGAAGAGGGCGTAGGCACCCGCGTCGATCACGCCGGCCTGAAGCAGCGCCGTCGGCTGTGCCAGGTGCACGGGGAGCCGCAGACTGGGGTCGAGCGCCATCGGCACGTCAACGCTGACGGTGATCTCCCAGTCGCAGCGCAGCACCTCACCCTCGAAACTGGCAGGGCCGAGGTCGGGAACGTGGAACGTCCACTCCCAGCTCAGAGGCTGGCCGCCGGCCAGCCGGCCAGGACCGGCCAGGACCGCTTCGAGGCGACCGACCTCCTCCGTCCCGGTGTGCTCGACCGTGCGCGTTCCGCTTCCGCCGGTCGACTCGCTGCGTCGGTACCGGTATCGCTCGGTTCCGGTGAGCCGTGCGCGAACCGCGCGCGCGTTCAGCTCTTTGTGGGGCGTGAAGGTGACCGCCAGGTGCGCGTCGCGGGAGGGGAGGAGCACCTCGGGATCGAGCCTCACGCTCCACTCCCCACCATCGGCCTCGGTGGGGCTCAGCACCGCGAGGCGGGTCGGCGCGCCCTCCACCGGGACAACGAAACGTCCCGAAGGAACCGCGCGCGGCCAGACGATGCGAGATCATCGGACCGCCACCGGAACGCTTGATGCAATCTCATGATCCGGATGCGCCGCCCCTTCGGGACGCCGTCAGAATAGGCTTGCCCGCGCGGCCCGGACAAGGACCTTTATCCCCGACTTTCCGGCCCGATGGGTGGTCTGTCCACAGGGTATCCACGCCCCTCCCGCCGGGGCGTGATGGCGCCCGTCCAGCGACAGGCTCGGATACCCTTTGGCGCAACGGATGGTCTTTACCTGGAGGGCGACATGGCCGGCAGTGACCCACCACATGGCGGCTGGCAGAAGTCGTCGCCGGAGCTCGTCGAGCAGTTCGAGGTGGCGACCGCCGGGCTGCTGGCCGAGCCGGGCGTCGAGCGTCGGCAGATGTTCGGCTACCCCGCTTGCTTCGTCGGCGGCAACATGTTCACCGGCCTGCACCAGGAACGTTGGGTGGTGCGCCTCGCCGAGGCCGATCGCGAGGCGTTGGCCGCTGCCGGCGGCACCGCGTTCGAGCCGATGCCGGGACGTCCGATGACCGGCTTCCTCGTCCTCCCGGCGTCGCTCTCGGCCGGCGATGCTGTCGTCCCGTGGCTCGAGCGCGCACTCGCCTTCGGGCGTTCCCTCCCCGCCAAGACCCCAAAGGTCGCGAAGGTCCCCAATGCGGAAGGGCGCCGGGGTTCCCATGACTGACCTCGCGTCGTTTCATGTGCTGCATACCGGGTATCTCAAGGATGACCTGGTCGCCGGCACGGTCAGCCTGGTGATCGACGGCGATTCGCGCCTCGTCATCGACCCGGGGATGGTCGCTGACCGCGCCGCGATCCTCGACGGGCTCGCGCAGCACGGGGTAGCGCCGAGCGAGGTGACCCACGTGCTGATCACCCATCACCATCCCGACCACACCCTCAATGCCGCGCTCTTCCCGAACGCGGATCTCGTCGACGCGTGGGCGATCTACCGCGGCGACCAATGGATCGACCACGACGGAGAGGGATTTCGACCGAGCCCGCACGTTCGCCTGCTGAATACCCCGGGCCACACCACCGAGGATGTCACCTGGCTGGTGGAGACCGACGCGGGGGTGATGGCCTGCACCCATGCCTGGTGGCGCGCCGACCGCACCCCGGAGGTCGATCCCTACGCCGAGGACCAAACAGCCCTCGAGGAGAGCCGTCGTCGCATCCTCGCCGAGGCGACGGTCGTGGTCCCGGGCCATGGCGAGCCATTCCACGTGACAGGAGGAACCGATGGCGCCTGACCTCGCCGCATTCGATGCCCTGGTCGACGAGAGTTTCGACGCCTGGGTCGAGGAGCTGCGCGACTTCTGCACCATCCCATGCGAGACGGACGCGTTCCCGGAGCTGGAGGACGGCGCCCGCTGGGTGGAGGAGCGGCTGCGTGCCGCCGGGGCCGAGGTGACGGTCCTGCGCGAGGAGGGGGTCCCCTCCCTCGTCGTGGGCGAGCTGGGGGAGGGGCCGCGCACCCTGATCGCCGTTCAGCACTACGACGTCCAGCCCGCCGCGCCGCTCGACCTGTGGGACACCGCTCCGTACGACCCGCAGGTGCGCGACGGCCGCCTCTACGCCCGTGGCGTCTGCGACGACAAGGGCGAGCTCCTCCATCGGATCCAGGCGGTCGAGGCGCTGCGCGATGCCACGGGTTCGCTGCCCTGCCGGGTGCGGTTCATCGTCGAGGGGGAAGAGGAGAGCGACAGCGCGCACCTCGCCCCGCTCCTCAGTCGGCAACCCGAGTTCTTCGAGGGCCACGGAGCGTTGATCGAGGGTGGCGGCGTCGACGAGAAGGGACGTCCGCAGCTCGTCTGCGGGGTGCGGGGCATGTGCTACGTCGAGCTCTCGGTCCGGACCCTGGGCTTCGACGCCCATTCGGGTGGCGCACAGCTCCTGCCGAACGCGGCCTGGCGCCTGGTCGAGGCGCTGACGACCCTCCGCTCACCGGACGGAGCGGTCACCATCGACGGCTTCATGGACGACGTGCTGGCACCAACCGAGCGCCAGCTCGCCCACCTGCGGACCCTCCCGTTCGAGGAGCAGGAGATCAAGCGGATCTACGGGATCGAGTCCTTCGTTGGCGGCGTGACTGGATTCGCCGCACAGGTGGCGGATACCTTCCAGCCGACCTGCAACATCTCCGGGATCATCTCCGGCTGGACCGAGCCCGGAGTCAAGACGATCACCCCCGCAGAGGCGAGCGCCAAGGTCGACATGCGCCTGATCCCGAACCAGGACCCGCGACGGATCCAGGAGCTCCTGCGAGCCCACCTGGACCGGCGTGGCTTCGCCGATGTCGCCCTCACCCTGCACCGCGGCGAGTTCCCGTACTGGACCTCCATCGACGACCCGCTGGTCGACGCCGCCGAGCGAGCGCACCTGGACATCTTCGATGAGCGACCAACTCGCTGGTTCAGCGCGGGTGGCACCGCGCCGATGCACCAGGTCTGCGCCCCACACCAGCTCCCGATGGTGACGTTGGGCGCCAGCGACCCGGAAATCCGGGCCCATGCTCCGAACGAGAGCTACTCGCTCGATCTGATGCGTCGCGCGGCGAAAGTCACCGGCCGCTTCCTCCACGAGTTCGCGGCCATCGATCGCTGATCGAGTCGCCGAATGGATGGACTCCAGCTGCTCGATGAGAACGTGGACCCGTGGGAGTATCACGGGCGCTGGCCGGTGCGGCTGTACGAGCTCGACAGCAATGGACACGTCAACAACGCCGTCTTCCTCAACTACGTCGAACAGGTCGCGCTCGAGCATGTCGAGGCGCTCGGCTTCGGGCGCGAGTGGTACCGCGCCAACGGCGGCGGCTGGTTCGTCCGCGAGCACCACGCCACCTACTACCGGCCGGCGACCTTTGGCGATTTCCTGCTGCTGACGACCATCCCGCTGAAGATGGGCGGGGCAACCGGCGAGCGCCACACGACCATTCACCGCGAAGGCGATGGAGCGCTGCTCACCGAGGTGCGGACCTTGTGGGCCTGGGTCCGCGAGGACGGTCGGCCGGGACGCATCCCCGAGGAACTGCGCCGCCTGTTCCGCGCCGGTCCGCCGCCGGACTCGACCGCTGCGGGACTCCTCCGCCCGGCTCGGTCTCCGGCGGCTAGGGCTGGTCTGGATGACCGCCCGGACTGATGGGGCTCGTCAGCGAGGCCTGCAGCGCCGGTGCAACGACGGCCACCAGCGCCTCGGGTGAGGCCTCGGCCAGGGGTGGCACCTGGA